>JBFJPA010000516.1:0-1889 GCA_041617355.1 Longimicrobiales bacterium | reverse complement strand
CGCGCTGTCGCCGGACTCGGCCTGGGCCGTGTTCGCGAAGGACAACGACCTGTGGATGCACCGCTGGCCCGATCGCCGCGACACGATCCGCCTGACCGACGACGGCGAGCAGCATTACGCCTACGGTGTCACGGCCCCGCGCGCCCACGCGCAGATGCGCGACAACCTGCGTTCGCGACCGTCCCTCGCCTTTTCACCCGACGGCCGTCGCATCGCCGTGACACGAACCGACGAGCGCAATGTCGCACACTCGCATTTCGTGTCGTACACCGCGACACGGCCCCGCCATTTCTCGCAGCCGTACGCGTTGCCCGGCGATTCCATCATCCCGCGGCCGGACATCTTCCTGCTCGACCTCACGGAAACGCTGGCGACCGCCTCACAGGACAATGGCACCGCGACCATGCCGACGCGCGTTCGCGCCGCGCTCAGCCCGGACCCCTTCCGCGCCGCACTCCGATCTTCGTCTGAAGATTCCATCTGGCACCCGACGTCGGATCGCGTGCACCTCACGTACTACACGCGTGGAGCCAAAGGTCTCTACCTGGCCGAGATCGATGCGCGGACGGGCGCGCAGCGTATTCTCGCCGCCGACAGCGCAAAGACGAACGTGATCGGCCAGGAGTACATCGAGAGCAAGAGCTGGTGGGTCAGCGCGACCGGCGAGGACGTCATCTGGTGGTCGGAGCGCGATGGCTTCGCACACCTCTGGCGGTTCGGTCGCGATGGCGAGGTGCGCAACCGCATCACGGGCGGCGCCTGGAACGCCGGAATCATTCACCACGTCGATGAAGCGACGCGGCAGATCTGGTTCATCGGCCGGGGCCGCGAGCAGGGCCGCAACCCGTACTACGCACACCTCTACCGCGTTGGCTTCGACGGCACAGGCCTGACCCTGCTCACTCCGGAGGATGCGAACCACGACATCGAGTTCTCACCCGACGGCCGGTTCTTCGTCGATACGTACTCGACAATCGAGACGCCTCCCATCACGCTGCTCCGCCGCGCGAGCGATGGAGGTGTCGTCCGCACGCTCGAGCGCGCCGATGTCAGCCGCCTCGAAGAATCCGGTTGGGGCGCCGCACGACCCTTCGTCGTGAAGGCCCGCGACGGCGTCTCCGATTTGTACGGCGTGATGTACCTGCCGCCGAATCTCGATCCGGCGCAGAAGTATCCCGTCATCGAGCACATCTATCCGGGCCCATTCGTGGGCAGCGTCGGCAGCTGGTCGTTCAAGGCGCATGGCGAGAACTTCGCGCTCGCGCAGCTCGGCTTCGTCGTCATCCAGATCGACCCACTCGGCACGCGCCACCGCGGCAAGGCGTTCCACGACAATTACTACGGCAACATGGGGGACAACGGCATCCCCGATCACGTGGGTGGCGTCAAGCAACTCGCCGCCCGATTCCCGTTCCTCGACCTCGAACGCGTCGGCATCTACGGCCATTCCGGCGGCGGCTTCGCCTCCACGGATGCGATCCTGCGGTTTCCCGACTTCTACAAGGTGGCCGTGTCCGGCGCCGGGAATCACGACCAGATGACGTACGGCCACTACTGGGGCGAGGTCTACCAGGGGCTCATGAAGAAAGACACGGTCAAAGGCACGAACAACTACGAGAACCAGGCGAATCGGCTCGTCGCCGCCAACCTGAAGGGCAAGCTGCTCCTCATGCACGGCGACATGGACGACAACGTGCACCCGGCCATGACCATCCAGGTCGTCGATGCGCTCATCAAGGCGAACAAGGACTTCGACCTGATCATCGCGCCGGACCGCGGCCACGGCCTGAACGAGCCGTACTTCATCCGCCGGCGCTGGGACTATTTCGTGCGCCACTTGATGGGGGTGGAGCCGCCGCGGCAGTACGAGATCGTGCGGCCAGCGAGCT
>JBFJPA010000515.1:0-1910 GCA_041617355.1 Longimicrobiales bacterium | reverse complement strand
TGGCGGCGACGTAGCCGCCGAGCATCAACAGCAGGAATGGGATCGGCGTCTTGACCAGCAGCGCGACGGTAAAGAAGTGCGGCCAGCCGGACGATCCGACCTCGCCCAACAGGTACGACTTGCGTCCGGACGCGTTGTGCTCGAACAGCTGGCGCACGCCGATCAGGAACTCGAAGGCCGGAACGGGCGCCGACACGACGCGGTAGGCGACATCGTGCAGCGTGCCCTGTGCTCCGACAATGGCGTCGAGCGCCTCGTACGGCATGTCCGCCGGGTCGACAATCTGTCCGAAGGAAAAGCGGTAGCCGGCCCAGATCACAACGAACGTGGCGGCCACGGTGGCCACGATCATCCGGATCATTCGGCCGCGCGCACTGTCGAAGAACGCGCGTCGCGACGGCGTGGACAGGAGGACGGGCAGGGCGGCAGCCGCGAACGTCACGGGCACGAACAGGATCGCGGACATCTTGCCCATGAGCGCGACCGCCACGCCCGCGCCCAGCCAGGCCGCGTTCTTCACCGAAGGTTGGCGCAGCCAGCGTATGATGAAGAACGCGGCTACAAGCAGTGTCGCAGCGCCAATGAAATCGGTGGTGGCGATGCCCGCGTGCCCGAGGAAGACCGGCTGCAAAGCCAGGAGGAACGCGGCCACACCGCCGGCGGCGGGGGAAAATGCGATGCTGCCCAGCCACCAAGTCAGGAAGATGGCCAGGATCAGGAACGGCAGGACGCCCGCACGGGATGCGGCGACCACCCGATCCACGGGGGCCGGCGAATCCTGGAAGATGGCCCGGCCTTCGTCCCAGATGTTCTCGTATCCGTGCGAGCGCGAGCCCAGCAGGTACGGTCCGATCGCGAGCGGGACGCGGCCCAGCGGCGGGTGCTGCTCTTCGTACGTGTACGTGCCCTGGTCCAGCCACTCCATGCCCGCCGCGATGTGGGCCGGCTCGTCAAAGGTGTAGCTGATTCGCGGATACGTCGCCACGACCAGTCCGACCGCGAGCACGCTCGCGGCCGACGGAATGGCGACGCCGCGCAGTCTGCGGCTCCACTCGGTTCGCATACTCGCGTCAGGCTCCGTGCACGGGGCGTCGTTCGGAAGTGCCGGTGGCGGACTTCAGGTTTGGGCCCGGTTGAGTGAAAACGGCGTACGGATCACGTCTGTCCACCGCGCACAGCCTGACGGACGGCGGAGAACAGCCGGTTCGAGATGCCGCCGCTCGACGGGGCTTCCGCCGGGCGCTCGGGCGAGGTTTCGCCGGAGCCGCCGCGCTCGGCGTTCAGGCGGTCGCACTCGGCCGCGATCTGTTCCAGCGTCTGGAGCGTGAGCAGATTCGGATGCAGCCGGACGCCCGTCGCCTTTTCGATTTGCAGCAGCGCGCGGACGCCGACCAGCGAGTGGCCGCCGACGTCGAGGAAGTTGTCGTGGATGCCGACCCGGCGCAGTCCGAGCAGATCCTTCCAGATCGCCGCAATGGCGAGCTCGGTCGGTGTGCGTGGCGCGACGAACTCGTCCTCCTTCACGAACGGATTCGGAAGCGCCTCGCGATCGATGTCGCCGGCCGGCGTACGCGGCAGCGCGTCGACCTCCGTGACCATGTTCGGCACGAGGGATTCATCCAACGATGCACGCAGGTATCGGCGCAGCTCGCTCACGGTCGCATGCTCGCCGGTCGCGAACGCGACGAATGCGACGATGCGGATGTCGCCGGGCCGTTCCTCGTGTGCGAGACCCGCGGCCTCACGAACCGCCGGGTGGTCGTCGAGCGCGCGCTCGAGTGGCCCGAGGTCGATCGCGGGCTGCGCTCGCTGCGCTTCCCTCGCCGGCACGGGTGCCGCCGCCTCGTCCAGCTCGGCGAGGATGCGGTTCAGATTCTCCGGCAGGGCGAGGACATGGGGCGGCGTGCCCC
>JBFJPA010000514.1:0-1980 GCA_041617355.1 Longimicrobiales bacterium | reverse complement strand
GCGCCTCGGCCGAGGCGGACCACGTGTTCGGCCGCGCCTTCTGGAACCCGCGCGAGATCGTCAGCGTGGACTCGCCCTGGGCATACATCGTGGATTGCGCCAAACGCGACGCATGGCAGAACGAAGGTGGCCGTCGCGCCGCCGGCTTCGTCCTGCCCGACGACGTGCCCGAACTGCTCCCGCCCGACTGACCCGATTGCATGGCCGGCAGCGACCGGCCTACTCTTCGTCTCCTGCGCCTACCGGGAGACGAACATGGACGATGATGCGTTCAACCTGAGCCTGCGCAAGTTTCTCAAGACCTTCGGCGTGAGTGCACAGCGCGAGATCGAGCGCGCTGTGCGCGACGCCCTCGCCGCGGGCAGGATCTCCGGCACCGAAACCCTTCGCGCTCGCGCCACCGTGCGCATCGATGCCGTCGGCCTCGACGAATTCATCGAGGCCGACATCACGCTTGCGTGATGCGTACGCCGATCGGCGGCGGGTTCCGGTTCGGGCCTCCCGATGGCGAGGACGACCGTGCCGAGGCCGTGCTGCGCGACGCCTTCGCGCGCTGGTCCTCGGGCGTCAGCGTGCTTGCGGTTCGTCACGCCGCCGGCGTCTCCGCGTTGACCGCCAGCGCCGTGGCGCCCCTCTCGCTCCGACCGCCCCTCGTGCTCGCTTGCGTCGGCGGCGACGCGCCCCTGCTCTCGCACGCGGAGGACGTGAAGCGCTTCGTCGTCAACATCCTGAGCGCCGAGCAACGGGGTCTGGCTGCGCGCTTCGCGGACCGGTTCACACTGGGCGCGGGCGTATTTCCGGCCCACGGCGATCCGATCCTGGACGGTGCCCTGGCCGCCCTCGTCTGTCGCGTCGATTCGATCGTGCCCGGCGGCGATCACCGCATCCTGATCGGCGCCGTCGAGCGCACCGTGCTCGCACCGCGCGCGGGCGGTCCGCTCGTTTACTTTGACCGTGACTATCGAACGCTGGCCTGAACGGGGGAGACGACATGCGCGAGGTGTTCCCGATCATTCCTGCGACCGGCATCGGACCGTGGCTGTTGCTCGGTTTCGTCGCCGCCATCATGATCGCCGTTCTGGTGCTGGTCGGCGTGTCCGTCATCGGCTCGCGCGCCGCCCGCTTCGAGATCACCGACGATGGCGTGCGCGTCCGCGGCGACCTGTACGGCCGTACCCTCGCCTGGCGTGATCTCGTCATCGACAGTACGCGGGCCGTCGACCTCGAGACGCAGCCTTCGCTGCGCCCCGCTCGGCGTACGCTCGGAACCTCGCTGCCCGGGTATTCCGCTGGCTGGTTCCGCTTGCAGGACGGGCAAAAGGCCCTGCTCTATGTGACGGATCGCCGGCGTGTCGTCTACCTCGCCACGCGCCGGGGACACGCCGTCCTGCTCAGCGTCGCGGAGCCCCACGCCTTTGTCGACGCGCTGCGCCGCGCGGCCGCGAATTGAGAGGCGAGACGACCCGACGTTTTTGACACTCCGGGCCGCGGCCGCGTACCCTTCCCTCCCCTTCGGCGTCCGGCTCCGCGCATCGGGCCGGACATGGCCCAACGCAGGAGTCGACATGTTTCGGTCCGCCACCACCTGGGTGCTCGGCGCGTGTATTGCCGGCGCCGCCAGTGCTCACGCCCAACCCGTCCGTCCCGGCCAGCTCTCCGCTGCCCTCGCCGCCGCACCGGCGGCGTACGATACGCTGCACACGGCCGGCCTTCGCTTCCGCATGATCGGACCGTTCCGGGGCGGTCGATCCACGGCGGTCGCGGGTGTGCGCGGACAACCGTCGCGGTTTCTGCAAGGCACGACGGGCGGCGGCGTGTGGCGCACCGATGACGCGGGCACCACTTGGTCGAACACGAGCGACGGGTTCTACGGCGGCTCGATCGGCGCCGTCGAGGTCGCGCCGTCGGATCCCAATGTCATCTACGTCGGCACGGGCTCGGCCTGCATCCGCGGCAACACGTCGACGGGACATGGCGCCT
>JBFJPA010000513.1:0-2169 GCA_041617355.1 Longimicrobiales bacterium | reverse complement strand
TCAGATCGAAGCGCACTATCCGGGTGTACGGGACAGCGCGCCGAGTCGTGCTCGCTTCGCTGACGCGACGGTTCAGGTGCTCGAACTCTATCTCGAAATGCACTGGAGCGTGCGACTGCGCCGGAATTGACCGTGTGTTGACGCGTCCCGGGACCGGAGCGTATGCTCGCAGAACTCCACGCCATTGCCGCCCAACCGCCCGCACAGGAGCCTCCCGTGAGCCGGAACCGCGCCCTCAAAGGCCGATCGAAGCTGCCTCTCGTCCTGTGGCTCGCCCTCGCCATCGTGGCGGCGAGCGCCACGCCCGTCGTCGCCCAGATCCCGTCGCCGGAGCAATTCTTCGGGTTTCGAATGGGTGAGGATCGCAAGCTCGCCCGCTGGGACCGGCTGGTCGAATACTACGAGCGCCTCGACCGCGAGAGCGACCGCATCCACGTCGTCAACATGGGCCCGAGCACGATGGGCAACCCGTTCCTCGTCGTGTTCGTCTCATCGCCCGCGAACCTGGCTCGCCTGGAAGAGCTGCGCACGATCAATGCGCGGCTGAGCGATCCACGCGGCGCGAGTGAGGCGGAGCTCGAGCGCGGCATCGCCGACGGCAAGGCCGTCGTCGTGCAATCGTTCGGCCTGCACTCCAGCGAGGTCGCCGCCAGCCAGGCGGCCGCCGAGCTCATCTACGAGATGGCCACGCGGACGGACGAAGACATCACGCGCATGCTGGACAACACCATCGCCATTATGATCCCCTGCTTCAATCCCGATGGCGAGATCCTGATCACGGACTGGTACAATCAGACGGTCGGCACGGAGTACGAGGCCGCCGGCATGCCGTGGCTCTATCACAAGTACATTGGCCACGACAACAATCGCGATGCGTTCATGCAGAACACGATCGAGTCCGTGTACGGCGGCGCGATCCTGTTCCGCGACTGGGTTCCGCAGGCGTACATCGATCATCACCAGATGGGTGCGTGGGGCGCACGACTGTATGTTCCGCCGTATGCCGAGCCGATCCGGCCGTTCGGCGATCCCATTGTCTGGCGCGAGATGGCGTGGTACGGCGCACACATCGCGTACAAGGAGGAAGAAGCCGGCCGTCAGGGCGTGATCAATGCAGCGATCTATTCGGGTTGGGGCCACTTCGGCTTCCATTGGATCACGCCGTTCCACAACATCGCGGGCATGTTGACGGAGTCGGCGAGCGCACGCCTGGCGACGCCGCTGTATCTGCAACCGGACCAGCTCCGCGGCGGCGCGCGTGGACTGCCTGAGTACGAGGCGCAGACGACGTTCCCGAACCCGTGGCCGGGCGGCTGGTGGCGCGTCCGCGACATCGTCGAGCAGCAGAAGATCGCGGCGCTCGCGGCCCTCGACATCGCCGCACGCAACCGCGAGACCGTGCTGCGCAATGCGGTGCTGAAAGCGCAGCGGCAGACGGAGCGAGGCGCGAGCGGCAGCCCCGTCGCCTACATCGTGCCCGCAGAGCAGCACGATCCGCTCACGGCCGCCAAGCTGGTGGACAAGCTCCTGCTGCAGGGCGTCGAAGTGCAGCGTGCATCATCCCAGTTCACGCACGAGGGACGCGTCTACGGCGCCGGCACCTGGGTCGTCTCGATGGCACAGCCCAAGATGGGCGTCATCCGCTGGCTGCTCGGCCGCACGTTCTATCCCGACAACACGTACACGCGTGACCGCGAAGGCCGGCCCATCAGGCCGTACGACATGTCCGGCGATGTCATGGCCGAGTTCATGGGTGTGCGTGTCGATCCGGTCGAGACCCCAGTCCGCACACAGCTGGCCGTCGTCACGGGCGCGGTGATGCCGCAGGGCGCCGTGTCCAAAGGACGCTTCGGCTACCTCGTGGATGGCCGCCAGAACGACGCATTCCTGGCCGTGAACCGGTTGCTCGACCGCAACATCGCCGTGCGCCGCATCGATCGTGCGGCGAACGGTTTCCGTGCGGGTGACTTCGTCGTGCCGTCCAGCGCGCCGGACGAGCTGGTCGCGAGCATCGCGGCCGAGTCCGGCGTCGGCTTCGCCGCCCTCGACGCCGATCCCGCCGGCTCGAGCCGGCGCGTCTCGCGCAACCGCATCGGCCTGCTCCGCCGCTACGACGGCGGCACCATGGATGTAGGCTGGACCCGGCTGCTGCTCGAACGCTTCGGCTTC
>JBFJPA010000512.1:0-2248 GCA_041617355.1 Longimicrobiales bacterium | reverse complement strand
GTAATCGTTGTCGGCGACCGTGACCTCGTATTCACCCGGATCCACCGCCGGCGTCGAGAAGGAGCCGAACGCATCCGACCAGAACCCGGTGCGGTACCTGGTTCCTGTCGCGGTCACTTCGTACAGCCGGATCACGAGACCGATGATGGGGGAGCGACCATCGATGCTGACGCTGCCGAGGAGGACGCTCGCGTGCGGCGGGATCGGCGCACACTCGACAGCGAAGCGGACTTCCGCCCTTTCGGCCGGCAGCAGAGTCAACGTCCGGGGGTTCGGGCTTTGCGCCCTGCAGTTCCGCGCCAATCCCTCCAGCTGCAGCGAGTAGCTCCCGGGCGGCAGAATCAGCGTGATCGTTCCGTTCACGCCGATGTTGCGACCGGATCCGGCGTTGACGCGAACGATGTAGCCGTCGCCGTCGATGTCGCCGCCCGTGGTCGTGACCGTTATGTGAACGGTGGCGTCCGCACCATCAGCGGACGCCACATCGGCCGGATCGTCGCAGCCCGTGCCGATCAGGATCAGAAGGGCCATCGCGGCCGGTCCCACCCGCAACGTCCGGGCGCCGGCCGCACGCATGGCCTGTGCTGTATCGTTCATCGCGCGCCATCCCGTCGTGGCTCGACTCACCTGCCCCCTCCGATTCACGGAAACGCGACGCGAACCGGCTCACAAAACCGAGGCACCCGTCGCCAAGGTCCCGAGTCCGGAATACCTTGAAGGCGGCAACGGACCGCGGGGGCGGTGCGCGCCCTCGCCCCCGATCCGACGGCAGTCCCGCAGATCCGTGTCGACCGATCGACGAATGGGTGAGCGTACGCAGGCCGACTCGACGGACCCGCCCGAGCCGACCGCGTGGCAGCGGTTGGAGCGGCTTTGGGAGGAACTCAACGGGCTACCCGAGGCCGCGCGGCAGGACTTCCTCGACCATGTCGCGGCCAGGGATCCGGCCGTGCACGCGGAGCTGCAGGCTTTGGCGGCGAGCGCGGACCGCGCCGAGGCCTTCTTCGGACGTCTCGGCCCGCTCGTGGATGCCGGCATCAGCGAGGTCTTGAAGGCATCGCTCTTCGACGGGTTGCAGGCCGGCGTGGCGGGCCGATACGCGCTCGATCGCGAGATCGGCGAGGGCGGGATGGCGACGGTGTTCCTGGCGCGCGACCTGAGACACGACCGCGACGTCGCGCTGAAAGTGTTCAAGCCCGAGCTGGCCGCCACGCTCGGCGTGGATCGGTTCAACCGCGAGATCGAGATCGCCGCAGGGCTTAGGCATCCGCACATCCTGCCGGTCTACGATTCCGGCGAGGCCGGCAGCTACCTGTACTACGTGATGCCGTACGAGCCGGGACGCTCCCTGCGGGAACGGCTCGCGCGAGAGGACGCCCTATCGGTGGACGATGCGGTGCGCATCCTGCGCGACGTCGTGGATGCGCTGGCGCACGCGCACGAGCACGGCATCGTCCATCGCGACATCAAGCCCGAGAACGTGTTGCTCTCCGCGCGCTATGCGACGGTCGCGGACTTCGGCGTGGCGAAGGCCGTGGCGGAAGCGGCGAGAGGTTCACACGCGACGGCCGCCGGCCTTGCCATCGGCACGCCACGCTACATGGCGCCGGAGCAGGCGGCAGGCGATTCAGCGGTCGACCACCGCGCCGACATCTACGCCGTCGGTGTGCTCGCTTACGAGATGCTCGCCGGCCAGCCGCCGTTCATTGGGGACACCGCGCACGAGGTGATGAGCGCGCACCTGACGCAACCGCCGCCGCCGCTGACGGTGCACCGACCCGCCGTACCCGCGGCGTTGGCCGCGATCGTCATGAAGTGTCTCGAGAAGAAGCCGGGCGATCGGTGGCAGAGCGCCCAGGACCTGTTGGCGCATCTCGAATCACTCGGCGCGAGTACGCCCGTGGCAAAGGCCTCGGTAGCGGTCGCACCCGCCCGGCGAGTCCCCCGCGCGTGGCTCGCGGCCGTCGCGCTGACGTTGGCCGCGCTCGTCGCGTTGACGCTGGTCGCGCGACGCGGTTCGTCGCCACCCGGCGAAGCGCCGGGCCCATCGATCGCCGTGCTACCGCTCGTGAATCGCGGCGACGCAGACGAAGACGCGCTCGCCGACGGCATGACCGTGGAGCTGATCTCGAAGATCGCGTCGGCCGGCCTGCGCCCGATCGCGAGCACGTCCGTGTTCGCCTATCGCGAACGCCACGCGGACGTGCGCGCCATCGCGGACAGCCTCGGCGTCCCGTACCTGCTCGAG
>JBFJPA010000511.1:0-2320 GCA_041617355.1 Longimicrobiales bacterium | reverse complement strand
CGGCGACCGTGCCACGCTGATGCGCCTGCTCTCCGGATTCGCGGCACTCGCCCTGTTGCTCGCCACGCTCGGCGTCTACGCCGTCGCCTCGCACGCCGTCCAACAGCGGCGGCGGGAGATCGGCCTGCGCATGGCCGTCGGCGCCGGCTCGCGAAACGTCCTGACCATGATCGTCGGACAAGAATTCGTTCCCATCGTACTCGGTCTCGGCGTGGGCGTCGTCGCGGCGCTCGGCGGCGCGCGCGTGCTCGAGGCTTCTCTCTTCGGCGTCACTCCGCAGGATCCCGCGGCACTGGCCGGAGCGACGCTCTCGATCGCCACCGCCGCCTTCGTCGCCACCTTCCTGCCGGCCGCGCGCGCCGCCCGCACACACCCGGCCACGGCGCTGCGAGACGGATAGCGTCAGGACTCCGACCCGCCCGGTTGACAGCCGCGCGGTCGGTCCGTATGATTCAGAACGTTCGTTTGGAATCGCCGCGCACGCCGCTGCGGCAACCGACTCCAGGACCGAAGGCCAATGCCTCGCACCCGTGAATTCGATCCGACACGTGCCCTGGAGGACGCCATGCACGTGTTCTGGACGAAAGGCTATTCGGCGACGTCCGTGGAGGACCTCGTCGAGGCGACCGGCGTGAACCGCTACGGCCTCTACGACGTGTGGGAATCCAAGCACGGTCTCTTCGTCGCCGCCCTCGAGCACTACCATCGGACGGTGATCACGGAATCCATCCGCGAGTTGGAGCAACCCGGCGCCGGCCTCGGGGCCATCCACACGGTGTTCGACCGGATCCTGGCCCGCACCCGTACCGGAAACGCACAGCGGGGGTGCTTGCTGTGCAACACGGCGGAAGAGGTATCGCCCTTCGATGCCGAGTCGGCCCGTGTCGTTTCCGCATTCCAGCGACGTCTGGAACAGGGCTTCACGAAGGCCATTCGGTCCGCGCAAGCGGCGGGTGACGTACCGCGAGACGGCGATCCGACCGAGCTGGGCCGCTATCTGGCCGGCCTCATCCAGGGCGCCAGCTACCTCGCCCGTTCGCCGGCCGGCCCGAAGCGAATCGCGGACTTCGTGCGTGTCGGTCTGCGCGTGCTCGAGTAAGGCCTGTGTTTTTTTGTGTCGATTCCAAACGAACGTTCTGATTCAACCTGCATGGAGGAGGATCACATGGCGACGATTCACCGGGAGTTCCCCATTGCCGCCGATGCGGAGCGGGCCTGGGCCGCGCTGCGGGACGTGGGGGCGGTCAACCAGCTCATCACGTTTCTCGGCGAGGTCACGGTCGATGGGGACCGGCGCACCTGCGAGATGGGCGGGCACGGCACGTTGGACGAGCTGATCGTGAGCATCGACGACGAGCGGCGTCGGCTGGCCTATACCATTCAGGCCTCGCCGTTCGACTTCACGCACCACCATGCGTCGATGCAGGTGGTGGAGAACGGCGGCACCGGAGCGACGTTCGTCTGGACGACGGATGTGAAGCCGGACGCGGTGGTTCCCGCGCTGAGCGACGCGATCGACGGCGCGATCGACAGTCTGAAGCAGACGCTGCGTTGACGTGGGCGGAGGCGGTGCTGCGTCGGGCAGCACCGCCTCCAGCGGTGACGCTATTCCGCGCGGAGCGATGTAGCCGGATCGACGCGTGTGGCGCGGCGTCCGGGCGCGAGGGCGGCGAGGATGGAGGCGAGCCCAAGCGTGAGGGCGATCGCGACCAGAGTGACCGGGTCGGTTCGCGGCACACCCCAGAGATAGGCCTCGATGCCGCGGGTCGCCGCGAGCGACGCGATGATTCCGAGCAGGGCACCGAGCGCGGAAAGCCGGAGCGCCTGTCGTACGACGAGCCCGAGGATGCCGCTGCGGCGGGCGCCGAGCGCCATCCGAATTCCCAGCTCCCGTGTCCGCGCGGCGACGCTACGCGTGGTCACACCGTAAATGCCGAGGATCGCGAACAGGCCGGCGAGTCCGGAGAAGACAAGGACGAGGCGGGCCCGATACCGCTCCGCGGCGACCTGGTCGGCGATCAGGTCCGTAAGCGGCACGAGCGAGACGATGGCGATGCCCTCGTGCACCTCGCGGACTTGCCGCCGGATGTGCGGGATGAGCGAGCGTGGATCGGCGTCCGCCCGGATGACGAAGGACCCGCCCAGCTGGCCGGCCTGCCGACGCGCGACGTAAAACGCGAGGGTCGTTCCGCTCTGCAACTCCTCGTCGCGGATGTCCGCGACCACGCCGATGACCTGGCCTTCGCGATCCCAGTAGCCGAAGCGTCGGCCGACGGCGCGCCCGTCGGGCCACAGCGTGCGGGCGAGGCCCTCGGAGATG
>JBFJPA010000510.1:0-2466 GCA_041617355.1 Longimicrobiales bacterium | reverse complement strand
TGTTCACGCTGCACATCCGGATCGAAGAGCGCCTGTTCGCGGAGCACTTCGGTGCGGCTCACGCGGATTACCGGGCTCGAACCCCCGCACTGCTGCCATGGCCACGGCCGCGTCGCGAGTCCTGAGCGATCCAACCGTCGACGTTGTAGACGGGCGCGCCGCCGTCTACATTCTGGCGCCATGGCGATCGATACCCTGACAGAATTCCTGGAGCGGCTCGACGAAGCGGGCGAGCTGGTCCGGGTCGATGAGCCGGTTCGCGTGCACCTCGAAATGTGCGAGGTTGCGGACCGCGTGATGAAGCAAGCCGATGGCGGCAAAGCCCTGCTCTTCGAGCGGCCCGTTCTGGACGACGGCAGCGTGAGCGACTTCCCCGTCGCGATCAACACGTTCGGCTCGTGGCGCCGGATGGCGCTCGCCCTCGGCGTGGACGATGTATCCGAGCACGCTGAGCGCATTGCCGAGCTGCTCCAGCCGGAAGTGCCAAAGGGCTTCTGGGCCAAGGTGCAGCTCCTGCCCAAGTTCGCCGAGCTGGCCAAGGTGCCGCCGCGGCCCCACAAGGGGAAGCCGCCGTGCCAGGAGGTGGTGCTCGAAGACGATGCCGTCGATCTCGGCCGCGTCCCCGTGATGACGACGTGGCCGAAGGATGGCGGCCCGTTCATCACCATGCCGATGGTGATCACGAAGGACCCGGAGACCGGCGTCCAGAATGTCGGCATGTATCGGATGCAGGTGACGGGTCGAAACACGACTTTCATGCACTGGCAGCGGCACAAGGGAGGCGCGGCACATTTTCGCCGCTGGCGCGAGCGCGGTGAACGCCGCATGCCCGTCGCGGTCGCCCTGGGCGCCGATCCCGCCACGATGTATACACCGACGGCGCCGCTGCCGCCCGGAATCGACGAGTACCTGTTCAGCGGATTCCTGCGCAAGACGCCGTTGCGCGTGACGGAGTGCACGACATCGGACCTGCGCGTGCCGGCCGAGGCGGAGATCGTTCTGGAAGGATACGTCGATCCTCAGGAACCCCTCGGCCTGGAGGGCCCGTTCGGCGACCACACCGGGTTCTACACGCCCGTCGACCGCTTCCCGGTGTTCCACATCGAGAAGATCACGCACCGGAAAGGCGCGATCTACCCGTCCACGATCGTCGGACGCCCGCCGATGGAGGATTTCTACCTGGGCGGAGCCACGGAGCGGATCTTCCTGCCTTTGCTGCGACTGACGTTGCCGGAGATCGTCGACTATCACATGCCGGCGGAAGGCATCTTTCACAATCTCGTGTTCGTCGCGATCCGCAAGGAGTACCCCGGCCATGCGTTCAAGGTGATGAACGGACTGTGGGGCCAGGGTCTCATGTCGCTGGCGAAGGTGCTCGTCATCGTGGATGCCGGTATCGACGTCAAGAATCCGGCCGAAGTCTGGTGGTACGCGTTGAACAACATCGATCCCGAGCGCGACATCATTTTCACATACGGGCCGGCAGACGATCTCGACCATGCGGCGCGGGGTCCCGCGTTCGGATCGAAGATGGGCATCGACGGCACGCGCAAATGGCACGAGGAGGGGTTCACGAAGGACTGGCCCGACGTGATCGAGATGGATGACGCCGTGAAGCGCCGCATCGACGCGCTCTGGCCGAAGCTCGGGCTGACACCGTGACCACCGCCTCGACGGCCGGCGACCGGCGTGAAGGACAGGTCTTTGCGGGCACGTCGCTCGCCGCCCGATACGCCAGCTTCGTCAAGCTGCCGCACACGCTCTTCGCGCTCCCGTTCGCCGGCGTCGGCGCCGTGCTCGCCTCGTATCAGTATGCGACCGGCATCAATGCCGCGACGCTGGTCGGGATCGTGGTCGCATTCACGGCCGCCCGCTTTGCCGCCATGGGATTCAACCGCATCGTGGACCGACGCTGGGACGCCTTGAACCCGCGCACGCAACGACGCGAGCTGCCGACTGGAATGCTGTCGGTCGGCCAGGCGGTGGCGTCCGTCATCGCGGCGAGCGGCGTGTTCATGGCCGCGGCGTGGTTGCTGAATCCACTGTGTGGGCTGCTCGCGCCCGTCGCACTCGCGTGGGTGTTCTTCTACTCGTACACGAAGCGCTTTACGAACTTTTCCCACGTCGTGCTCGGCGCCGCATTGGGGATTGCGCCGGCCGGCGCCTTCCTCGCCGTGTCGGGTGCCTGGCCGACGCCCTGGTGGGCGCTGCCCCTGCTCGCGCTCGGCGTAGTGTTCTGGGTGGCCGGGTTCGACATCATCTACGCGCTCCAGGACGAGGACTTCGATCGCACGCAAGGGCTGCGCTCCGTGCCGGCACGCTGGGGCGCCCGCGGCGCGCTGGCGGTGGCCCGTGCCAGTCACGCGGCGTCCGTCCTCGCGTTTCTGGGGCTCGCCGTGCTGGATGCGTTTCCCGTTGGATTCGCGTATCTCGCGGGCGTCGCCGTCATGGCGGCGCTGCTCCTCT
>JBFJPA010000509.1:0-2635 GCA_041617355.1 Longimicrobiales bacterium | reverse complement strand
TCATCCACCTGGGCGCGACCAGCGCCTATGTCACCGACAACACGGAGCTGCTGCAGCACCGCGACGCGCTCCATTTGATTGCGCGGCGCCTGGTCGACTGTATCGCGGCGCTGGCCGCGTTCGCCCGGCAGCACCGGGCCCTCGCCGCGGTCGGATTCACACACTTCCAGACGGCACAACCGACGACGGTCGGCAAGCGGGCCACACTCTGGATCCAGGACCTGCTGCTGGACCTCGAAGAGGTCGAGCATCGCCTCGCCACGCTGCGGTTCCGGGGTGCGCGTGGCACGACGGGCACGGAGGCCTCCTTCCTGACGCTCTTCGACGGTGACCACGCACGGGTCGAGGCGCTGAACCGCCGCATTGCCGAAAAGATGGGATTCGACCGGCTGTACGCGGTGACCGGGCAGACTTACCCACGCAAGAGCGACTACGCGTTCCTGGCCACGCTGACCGGTGTCGCCACGTCGGTCTCGAAGTTCGCGAACGACCTGCGCCTGTTGGCGCACCTGCGGGAGATCGAGGAGCCGTTCGAGACCGAGCAGATCGGATCGTCGGCCATGCCGTACAAACGGAACCCGATGCGCGCAGAGCGGATGAACGCGCTGGCCCGCCATGTCATCGCTTTGTCGCTCGACCCTGCCATGACGGCGGCGACACAGTGGCTGGAACGCACGTTGGACGATTCGGCCAATCGGCGCATCGCCGTGCCCGAGGCGTATCTCGCGACCGACGCCTGCCTGCTGATCCTGCACAATGTCGCGGCCGGCCTGGTTGTACGGCCCGCCGTGATCGCGCAACGTCTGCAACAGGAGCTTCCCTTCCTCGTGACGGAGGCCGTGCTCATGCGCGCGGTCCGGCGCGGCGGCGATCGGCAGGATCTGCACGAACGAATCCGACAACACGCGGTCGCTGCGGCCGACGGCATGAAGCAGGAGGGCCGCTCGAACGATCTGGTCGACCGTATCGCGGGCGACGCCGCGTTCGGCCTGACGCGGGAGGAGCTGGACGAGACGCTCGATCCGGCCAGGCACGTGGGACGTGCACCCGAACAGGTCGACGCCTTCCTGCGCGACCACGTGGACCCGCTTCTCGAACGATACGGCGTCGGCAACGCCGTTCCGGAGTTGCGCACATGACGGACAGAGCTGCGACCGATGAACCGATGAGCGCGCTGGTCCAGACCGATCTGGCGCTGCCCCTCGTGGCACGCGGCAAGGTTCGCGACGTCTATGCCGTCGGCGCCGATCGGCTTCTCATCGTCGCGACGGACCGCATCAGCGCGTTCGATGTGGTGATGCCGCAGCCGATCCCCTACAAGGGCGCGGTCCTGACACAGCTGACGGCGTGGTGGCTGGCGCAACTGGCGGACGTGACGCCAAACCACCTGCTCTCCGTGGATCCGGACGCGATCGAGGAAGCCGTTCCCGCACTCGCTCCGGACCGCGCGACGTGGGCCGGGCGCGCGATGCTCGTGCGCCGGACGACCGTCGTGCCCATCGAGTGCGTCGTGCGGGGCTACCTCTCCGGCTCCGCATGGAAGGAGTACCGCGACTCCGGCACGCTCGCGGGCGAGGCGCTGCCGACCGGTCTGCTCGAGAGCGCACGTCTGGAAACGCCCATCTTCTCACCGGCCACGAAGGCGGCGTCCGGGCACGATGAGAACATCACGGTCGGCCGCATGCGGGAGATCGTCGGATCCGAGCTCGCGGGGGAGCTACGCCGGCGCAGCCTGGCCATTTACGCCCGCGGCCGCGACCTCGCCGATCGTGCGGGAATCCTGCTCGCCGATACGAAGTTCGAGTTCGGGCACCTGCCGGATGGCACCCTCATCCTGATCGACGAAGTGCTCACGCCGGACTCGTCCCGCTTCTGGCCGGCCGACCGGTATACGCCGGGCCGCGGCCAGCCCTCTCTCGACAAGCAGCCGGTCCGCGACTTTCTCGAGGGCCTGGTTGCTGCCGGCAAGTGGAATCGCGAGTCACCGGGACCGGATCTGCCGCCCGACGTGATCGCCGCGACGTCCGGGCGCTACCGCGACGTGTTTCGCCGGCTGACTGGCTTCGAGCTTCCGTTCCCGACCGCTGGTGCCGCGGCCGAGGCGCGACCATGAACCGCGCCAAGCTTCAGCGGGGTGTCATCATCATCCCGAGCGCCCTCACCATTGCCAATCTCTTCTTCGGCATGTGGGCGATCGTGTCGGCCGCGAACGGCGCATTCGAGCGCGCCGCATGGCTGATCGTCTTCGCCGGAATCACGGACACGCTCGACGGCCGCGTCGCCCGTGCGACCAGCACGGGCAGCAAGTTCGGCGAAGAGCTTGACTCGCTCGTGGACGCGATCAGCTTCGGTGTCGCGCCGGCCCTGATTCTCTACCACCTCTTCCTCAGCGACGGCCAGTACAGCTGGATCGCGGCATTCTGGTACGTCAGCGCCTGTGTGATCCGACTGGCCCGCTTCAACGTCGAGCAAGCCGGTCGCGCGAAGGTCGCCTTCCACGGACTGCCGTCGCCGTCTGCGGGCATGACACTCGCGACCTTCTATCCGTTCAGCCAGACCGCGTTCTTCAGTACGTATCTGGCCCATTGGAACTGGCCGCTGCTCATCACCACGCTGATGGTCGTGCTCGGCTTCC
>JBFJPA010000508.1:0-2649 GCA_041617355.1 Longimicrobiales bacterium | reverse complement strand
CTATTTGAACGCGAACGACACGTCCAGTATCAGGCGCGTGTAGTCGTGCGCCGTGCCCTGGAAACGGTCGACCTCGTTCAGGAACAGCGTGGCCGCCAGCGTCACGCCCCGGCCCACCGGGTGCGTGGCCCACAGCGTGTGGCCGTCCATGTCCACCCCGCCACCGCCGAAATCGGAATCGTTAAAGGTGCCGACGACGGAATCCGCCTCGAGATCGGTGTACCGCCAGCCGAGGCTGGTCTTGCCGAGGCCGACGCGCGCCCCGACGCCGTAGGCGGTGTCCTCGACATCGACCTCGGCGTTGTCCACCCAGTGTGCATAGAGCGTGAGCGGCACCTCGCCGAGCCGCGTGTCCAGCGCGACGTAGGCTTCTGTGTTCCGGTACTCGTAAACGTAATTGCCGTCCGCATCGACCGAGTTGCCGGCGCTCGAGCCATCATAAAACGGCTCGTTGCCGACCGTGTTGCTGTAGGCGAAGTAGCCGACGCCGGCCGTCAGCTTCGTATCCTCCGCGAGATCGAAATTGCCCCCGACCTGGACTGCCGTCAGCCAGGAATCGTCGGCGGACGAACGCTCCTCGACCGAGAATGCGCCCGCGGTGGCGAACAAGGCGCCGCGCGTGAAGGCCAGCGCGATCCCTTCCGGGTTCAGGTCGCTGTCCCAGACGACCTGGTTGCCGCCGGGCCGGAAGAGCGGATTTTTCATCTTGCCGCCATAGAAACGCCAGCCGTCGGCGATCGCCCAGTCGACGTACGCGAGATCCATGCCGAAGTCCTTGGTCGTGAAGCCGCCGTCGAACGTCGTGTTGCGGGAAACCGGGTCGTCGGCGCCGCTCGCGAGCTCCATGATGACGGAGACGCGCTCGCTGACGGCGGCGGTCATCGCGAGTCGCGCACGGTAACGGGCGCGGTCGCGGTCGATCTCGCCCTCCTCGTCGATCGAGTCGTAACGCAGGCGCAGGTCACCCTTGAAGCTCAGGCGATCGGCCCAGCCGGAGTCGTCCTGGGCAAACGTGGGGGCGGCCGCAATGGCGAAGAGTATGCCGGCCAACGGCAGAACGTTACGTGATCTCATGGGTTTGGAGTCTCCGTCAGGCCGCCGCGCGACGCGCCTGTTGCGGCTGTGTCAGGGTTTCGTTTCGAAAACGTTACCGCTCCTCTGTGTCGCCTGCGTGACAGAATTGTTGCAGTTTTGTGACGCGGCACACTCGAGGTATGCCGGGCACTTGCCGCACCCGATCGGGCCGCTGCTCAGCCGCCGTCCGCGGCACTCGCGATGGAGGCCGTCGCGCCCGTCTCGATGCGGGAGGCCGGGAACCGGCAGCGGAACTCGCTGCCCTCGCCCAGGGTGCTCGTCACGTGCAGTTCCCCGTCGTGAACCCCGAGGACATGCTTGACGATAGCCAGTCCCAGCCCGACGCCGCCGTCGTCACGGGCGCGGCCACGGTCGACGCGAAAGAACCGCTCGGTCAGCCGGGGGATGTGTTCTGCGGCGATGCCCTCGCCCGTATCGCGGACGACGAGGTCCGCCCCGTCCGGTCCGGACCGCCAGGCGAGCGTGATACTGCCGTCCGCCGGCGTATGCCGCACCGCGTTCGACACGAGATTGCCGAGCAGCGAATCGATTTCTTCGCGCCGGCCGCGCAGCTTCGCGGTCGACGCTGCCTCGACTGTGATCGCGGGGGCCCGGTCGTCGGCCGCGTACGCCTTGCGGCATTCGGCGAGCAACGCCGCGATGTCGATGGCTTCTTCCTCGCCCCTCCGCCCGGCGGTTTCGAGGCGAGAAAGCTCCAGGAGTTCGCTGATGATCGCAATCATCCGGCGGGACTGCGCCTGCATGTCGGCGATCGGCTTGCCGAGTTCCGGCGCAAGGTCCGGATCGTCCGCGATGCTGTCGAGGTAGCCGCTGATCACGGTGAGCGGCGAGCGCAATTCGTGCGACGCATTCGCCACGAAGTCCCGGCGCATCCGGCTCAGTGCGATACGCTCCGTGACGTCCCGCAGGAGCAGCAGCCTCTGGCGGGCCCCGAACGGTACCACCCGGCAGTTGAGCCACTGGCCGTCCTCGACGGGCGACGGGATATCGATTCCCGGCCGCTCTCCGTCCCCGTGCAACAGCTTCGCCAGGCCCGGATCGCGGATGATGTTGTCGACCCGCTGGCCGCGATCCTTCTTGCGCTTGAGACCCGCGAGCGCGGTGGCCGAGCGGTTGCACGCGACGATCTCGTTGTCCTCGTTCAGCACGACGGCACCGTCGGGCATCGCATCCGTCGACTTGCGGAACTCCTTCAGCAGCCGCCGGTATTCGCGCTTGTGCCGGCGCGCACGGTCACGCTCGAACGCGAGCCGCGAATAGATGCGCTGCCAGATGCCGTCGCCGTGCTGAAAGGCCCGGAAATCGCGGCTGTTGAGCGCGCGGTCGAACGCGACGAGCCAGCGCACCTGCCACGCGAGCGCCGCGAGCGCCGCGACCAGCAGGCCGATGAGCGGGTGCGAATAGAGCCAGCCGATACCGAGGCCCGCGCCCAGGAACAGCGCAAGGCCGAACAGGAATTTTCGGCTCGTTTCCGGCATGGCCTCCAGCCCCGGTGCGCGCGCGATCCTCAGGCGTCGCGCGTCGAGAATCGATAACCCGCGCCGCGCACCGTCT
>JBFJPA010000507.1:0-2654 GCA_041617355.1 Longimicrobiales bacterium | reverse complement strand
TCCCAATGCCTGTGAGTCCGTATAGCTGTCCGGCGCTGCGATGTCGGATCGGTGCGCATCGAACGGGGTCCCGACGAGATCGAGGCCACGCTCCGTCTTCGCCCGCACCGTGAACAGCGTCAGCGGCGTCGTCACGGTGCCCAGGTCCGCACGGGTGCCCTCGAGGAACAGCAAGCGGTAGTACGCGACCTCCGCGAACACCGTGCGCGGCCGCTCCGCTCCATACCAGATGCCCATCTCGTGTCGCCCGCCGAATCGCGAGCCGTGTCGCAGCGGCGGATACCGGAACGGCGTCGACAGGAGGTAGTGCAGGCGCCCGCGCGTCGGGTCCGGCGGTTTCGCCGCATCGATCATCTCTTCGAGCAGCGCCTGCTCTTCCAGCGTGTCGACCAGCTTCCGTGTCGACACGCGGTGCTGCGCTTCCACGGCCCGCCACGGCGACAGCCGCAGCGGCCGGATCTCAGAGTCGCCCCCGCACCGCGTCCAGATATCCGACGACATCCACCAGCCCTTCGACCTTCGTGATCCGCTCCGCCGGGATCCCGCCCACGTGCGCATTCTCCGCGCGCAGCCAGGCCCGCGCCTTCTCGTCGTTGCCGCCGACCAGCGCGTCCAGCGACCGATAGAGCCGCAACAGCAGCAAGGCCAGCTCGCCTTCCTTCGACCCCGGGTCGAGCAGCCGTCCCCGGCTCAGCCGCGAGATCGACGCTTCGCTCGAACCGAGCACCTGCGCGAGCTCACGGTTGCGAAGGCCCAGCCGTTCCGCCGCCGCGCGTACGGCCCGCGTCAGAACCGCAGGCGGATCGGGGGCCGTGACGGAGGAGAGAGGTGTAGACATCAAGTGCAAGATACAGCGATGCGGCTTTCAATTGCAATTATCGGATCCAGCGCTTCGCCGCACCCGATCCTCAGCTACCCGGGTCGCGACGGTGGGAGTCGGAGGTCGAGTGGTTGCGGGCTGGACCCCAGCCCCAGCCCCAGCCCAAGCCCCAGCCCTAAGCCGTTCGGATGACATTGACCTGTCGGAACCGCGCAACCGGACAGCCGTGGGTCACGGCGTTCGACTGGGAGGGCTGGCCCTTCGCGTCGCCCGAGGTGCCGCCGAGGTGGTAGGTGCCCGGTCCGCCGACGGCATCGAGCGCGTTCCAGAAGTCCGGGGTGCGGGCCTGGTAGGCGAGGTCTTTGAGCATGCCCGTGATGCGGCCGTTCTTGACTTCGTAGAAGACCTGCCCGCCGAACTGGAAGTTGTAGCGCTGCTGATCGATGGAGTAAGAGCCGCGGCCGAGGATGTAGATGCCGTCGCGTGTGTCGGTGATGATGTCGTCCGTGGAGATGTCCTCCGCGGCCGGCATCAGGTTGACGTTGGGCATGCGCTGGAACGGCACGTCGGACCAGGACTGCGCGTAGGCACAGCCGAGGGAGTGCCGGATACCGGTGAGCTGGGCGATCCAGCCGGCCTGCTCGCGCGTCGTCTGATAGTTCACGAACACGCCGTCCTTCACGATGTCCCACTCCTGTGCGGGCACGCCCTCGTGATCCCAGCCGGTCGTCGCGAGGGCGCGCGGCGCCGTGCGTTCGGCGCGGATGTTCATGATGTCGGGACCGAGTCGGAGCTTGCCGATGACATCTTCGGGCGGCGCAATGAAGCTCGTGCCGGCGTAGTTCGCTTCGTAGCCGAGCGCGCGGTCCAGCTCGGTCGGGTGCGCGATCGATTCGTGAATCGTCAGGAACAAGTGTGACGGGTGCAGGATCAGGTCGTATCGGCCGGGCGTGATGGGTCGGGCCGAGAGCTTCTGCACGGCCTCTTCCGCGAGTTGCGGCGCGAGGTTCGCGTAGTCGATCTCGTCGATGTATTCCCAGCCGGCCTGTAATGCAGGCACCTCGCTCGAGTTGCGGGACTGGAAGTCGGAGCCGTCGGCCGCGACGGCCGTGACGGTCAGCGCGGGAATCGTGCGGTAGAGCGTCTGTACAATGAGCGAGCCGTCGGTGGTCGCGAGCGTGACGGTTTCCGTGTGGAAGCTCATGGATGCGCTGGCGAAGCGAGCGCCGCGGACGGCGAGGGCCGCGGCATTCGCGCGCAGCATGAGGTCGATCTTCTCTTCGAGTGGGACCGACCACGGATCCCGTTCGATGGGCGTGCTCCAGGTGCCATCCCGCACGGGCTGGACGGACGCCAGCTCGACGCGCCGCCGCGCGCCAGCCCGGTTTGCGCGCGCCTGCGCGGCGGCGGCGCGCGCCGTGCTGGCCGCCGCATCCACGGAGACGTCGCGGGTCGCGGCGAAACCCCAGACGCCATCCACCAGCACACGCACGCCGAGACCGTACGTCTCTGCGGAATCGACGCCGGTGACGCGCTGCTCTCGGGTCGAAAGCGACTGCTGTTGAACGCGTGCGACGCGTGCATCGGCATAAGACGCGCCTGCCGTGCGTGCGGCGTCGATGGCGGTGAGCGCGACAGCGTTCTCCTGCTCGCGGCCCAGCCGGTCGACGAGGCCGCCGGTTCGAGCGCGGCCGGACGAGGGCAGCACTCCGGTCAGGCTGGCGCCTGCGGCGAGGCTGCCGAGGAAGTGACGGCGGTGCATGCGGAGTCCCGGTGAAGGTCGGTTCGCGAGTGAGTCAAGCTAGGCGGCGCCCACCGTGACGCTCAAGAGTGT
>JBFJPA010000506.1:0-2702 GCA_041617355.1 Longimicrobiales bacterium | reverse complement strand
CGACCCGCAGCTCAGGTCAGCGCTTCTCCGGAAAGCGCGCCGTGCCGCCACGAGCCATCGCGTTCCCGCACGAAATCGCCATCCTCGTACATGTAGGCGCGATCCGTGATGACGTCGATGACCGTCGTGCCCTGATGGGTCGTGTCCGGCCACTCGCGCGGACCGGACAGGACAGCGACGTCCTCGGGCATCGGCGGCGCCAGCCCGCGCTGCGAGCGCTCCTCCTCCATGCGACGATACGCGTCGTACAACACGCGCTCCATCTTGCTGGTGAAGCGGCGGACCCGCTCACCGTAAATCTTATCTTCGAGCATCCTCGTCTCCTCGCGTCCCCAGGGCCCGGGGATCTTGCCCCGCGCCCTGTCTAACGTCTTCCACCCGCAATTGGTGCGGGCAGGCGATCCTACCCCTAAGTTTCGGGCGGTTCCCGCCCGGCCTTTTGCCGGGCCAGCGCCCGACCGGGCGCCGCAGCACCTGCCGACACTCCGAGGTCCCCCATGGTGAGACGTGCCTCGCTCATGACACCGGCCGTCATTCTGGCCATGATCGCCGCCATTTCGGTCGCGGCGTCGGCCGCGGCCCAGCAGCCACGGCCCATGACCTTCCTCGACATGCAGCACATGCGGAATATCGGCTCGCCCGCGCCGAGCCCGGACGGACAGTGGCTGCTCTACACCCTCTCCGTGCCGGACTGGAAAGAGGCCCGCCGCCAGACCGATATCCATCTCGTTTCGCTCCGCACGGGCGTGGCCTCGACCCGGCAAATGACCTTCACGAAGGAAAAGAACGAGACGTCTCCCGCCTGGTCGCGAGACGGCCGGTTCTTCGTCTTCCTGTCGAACCGCGACGCGCCGGCCAACGGTCAGTCGCAGACCCAACTCTACCTGATGCGGCCCGACGGCGGCGAGGCCCGGCGTATCACGGACGCGCGGGATGGCGTCTCGGACTTCGCGTTCAGCCAGGACGGCCGCTGGCTCGTCTACCGTGCCGGCAAGCAGGGCGAGCAGCAGCTCTGGCGCATCCCGGTCACCGGCATCGAAGAGGCGACGCCCGAGCAGCTGACCAAACAGGCGGCCGGCGTCGAACAGTGGCAGTGGTCGCCGGACAGCCGGCGCATCTGGTTCGTTTCGCCCGACACGCTGGACGCGGCCGAGAAAGAACGACGCGAGAAGCGATTCACCGTCGACATCCGAAACGCCGAGACCCCGCTCGCCAGCCTGTGGGCGCTGGACATGGAGCCCATCGCGGCGACGCGCCTGACCAACGATCCGTCCATCACGGTCTCCGGCATCACCGTTTCCGACGATGGCCGCTGGGTCGGCTTCCGCGGCACGTCGGCCGACCGCTACAAGCGGAACATCACGGAGCAGGGCATCAACACGGACCTGTTCCTGTTGGAGACGGCGACCGGCCAGATCGAGCGGCTGACCCGGAACGAGGAGGTCGGCGAGAACGGGCCGAGCTTCTCGCCGGACGGACGCTGGATCGCCTTCGCCGCACCCGATGACCTGACGCGCTACAGCATGAAAAACACGCGCGTCTACCTGCGCGCTACCGCCGAACGCGGCGGCTCGTTCCGCAAGCTGGGCGCGAGCTTCGATGGCGATGTGACGCTCGGCTTCTGGTCCGCGGATGGCGGCACCATCTTCTTCAACGAGGGCGTCAAGGCAACGAACCAGCTGCTGGCGCTGGATATCGCGAAGAACGAGGTGCGGCAGGTCACGCGCGAGCGCGCGTCACTGTCCGTCAATCGCGATGACGAAACGGGCGTCCTGCTGATCAACTATTCCGACCCGAAGACGCCGCAGACGTGGTTCACCGTCGGGTCGGTCGACCGTGTGGCCGATCGGCGCTCCTGGACGCAGCTGACGGACGCGAACCCACAGGTGCGTGATTTCGCGTTGGGCGAAGAAGAAGAGATCACCTGGCGCTCGAAGGACGGAAGCATGGTCGGCGGCGTTCTCGTCAAGCCCGCCGGCTACCGCGCGGGCCAACGCTACCCGCTGGTCGTCGCCATTCACGGCGGACCTGCCTCGGCCGATGTGCTCAACTTCAATGGTGGCTACGGCGCTCAGGTGTACGCCGGCGCCGGCTATGCCGTGCTGCGACCGAACTACCGCGGCTCGACCAACTACGGTGAGAAGCACAAGACGGATATCGTGGGCAACTATTTCCCGCCCGGTTACGACGACATCATGACGGGCGTCGATCACCTGATTGCTGAGGGAATCGTCGATCCGGACCGGATGGGCGTCTTCGGCTGGAGTGCCGGCGGCCACTGGTCGAACTGGATTCTGACGCACACCGACCGGTTCAAGGCGATCAGCTCGGGCGCCGGGACCTCGAATTGGATCTCGATGTATGCACAGAGCGACGTGCAGCGGAACCGGCAGTTCTACCTCGGCAACGAACTCCCCTATGACGATTTCGACGCATACTGGGAGCAGTCGCCACTGAAGTACATACGCAACGCGAAGACGCCGACCATGATTCACGTCGTGGAAGGCGACCCTCGCGTGCCGAGTCCGCAGTCCGTCGAATTGCACATGGCGCTCAAGAAGATCGGCGTCGAGACCGAGTTGTTCATGTATCCGGGCCAGAGCCACGGCATCCCCGACCCGCGCAACCAGCTGGTCAAGGCCGTGAGCGAGATGGCCTGGATGGATTACTATGTCCGGGGGATGGGCAAGAAGTTCGCGTGG
>JBFJPA010000505.1:0-2724 GCA_041617355.1 Longimicrobiales bacterium | reverse complement strand
TCTGGAGTCGGCGCAGCCGGTCGCGTTCGAGCGCGGCATCGTCGTGTCGGCAAGCAGTATCGCGAGCGAAGTCGGCGCGCAGGTGCTGCGCAGCGGCGGCAATGCGGTGGACGCGGCGATCGCGACGGGGCTGGCGCTGGCCGTCACGTATCCGACGGCGGGCAACATCGGCGGCGGCGGATTCATGGTGATCCGTTTTCCCGACGGCCGAGTGACCGCGTTCGATTTCCGGGAGAAGGCGCCGCTCGCCGCGCACCCGAACATGTTCCTCGATGCGACCGGCGAATACTCCCGCGACATCCACCACAACAGCCACATCGCGGTCGGCGTGCCCGGCACCGTCGCCGGCTTCGCCCTGGCGCATCAGCGGTACGGCACGGGCGAGTGGAGCCGACTGGTGTCGCCCGCGGTTCGGCTCGCGCGCGGCGGATTCGCCGTGCCGCCGGGCCTCGCCCGCTCGCTCGCGGGCGTGTTGCCATCGCTACAGCGTTATCCGGCCAGTGCGGCGGCGTATTCGAAGAACGGTGTGCCGTACGAGGCCGGCGAAACGATCCGCCTGCCGGATCTCGCGAACACGCTCGAGCGCATCCAGCGGCAGGGTCGGGACGGGTTCTACCGGGGCGAGACGGCGGAGTTGATCGCGGCAGAAATGCGACGGGGCGGCGGCCTGATCACGACGGAGGACCTCGCGAAGTACGAGGCGAAGGAACGCACGCCGATCCGGGGCGCGTACCGCGGCTACGAAGTGATCAGCATGCCGCCGCCGAGCAGCGGCGGCATCGCACTCGTCGAAATGCTGAACATCCTCGAGGGCTACGACCTGCGCGCGATGGGCCACAACAGCGCCCCGCACCTTCACTACCTCGCCGAAGCGATGCGTCGTGCGTTCAAGGACCGTGCGCGCTATGTGGCGGACACCGACTTCGCGGATGTGCCGATTGCACGGCTCACGAGCAAGGAGTACGCGGCCGAGCTGCGCCGCAGCATCGATGCAAGACAGGCGTCCGTGTCGTCACCAACCGACATCGCACAGGAACCGCCGGAGAGCCCGGAAACGACGCACTACTCCGTAGTCGATGCGAGCGGCATGGCCGTCTCCGTCACGTACACGCTGGAAGCAGGGTACGGCTCCAAGATCGTCGTGCCCGGAGGCGGCTTCCTGCTGAACAACGAGATGGGTGACTTCAACGGGAAGCCGGGACTGACCACGGAAACCGGACTCATCGGCACGGAGCCCAACCTGGCCCGGCCGGAGCAGCGCATGTTGTCGAGCATGACGCCGAGCATTCTGACGAAGGATGGCCAGATCGTGGCCGTGATCGGAAGCCCGGGCGGTCGCACCATCATCAACACGGTGCTGCAGGTCACACTGAACGTCGTCGACTTCGGCATGAACATCCAGCAGGCCGTGAACGCGCCGCGCATGCACCATCAGTGGCTGCCGGACCGCATCTCGATCGAGGCGGACGGCGCCAGTGAAGAGGCGGTACGGACCCTGGAGGCGATGGGCCACACCATTCGCATGGGCGGGCGGCAGGGCACGGCGCACTCGGTCATGCTCGATCCGCGCACGGGCCGTCGACTCGGCGCGCCGGATCCGCGGGACGCCGACGCTGGGGCGGCGGGACACTGAGACGGTGGAGTCGCCCTCAATCCACGAGCTCGAACGCGCCGATCGGGCGGGTGCGCCCGTTGAGGATCACGTCGACGCGGTGCGTTCCGCGGTAGTGCTTTCGCGTCGTCAGGTTCGCGAGCGAAATGGTCTTCTTCACCACGGCGGCGTCACCGGGCCCGAGATCGAGCGCGCTCAGCTTGAAGACCTTCGGGCTGGGGTTGCCGTTCGCCTTCACGAAGTGGACGCGAAGATCCACCAACAGACGCTGGTTCCGCGACGCAGAACTCGTGACCTCGAACGCGATCGAGACTGAGCCGCCGATGGCAGGACGTCCCGGCGTCATACTCACGTTCCTGATCTTCACCGACACGTCCTCGCCGTAACCGAGCAGCTCCAGCGCACCGGGCTCCGCACGTTTCACGGCCGAGCGCAGCGCATGACGGACGAGCCATTGTCTTTCCTCCGTCGCACCGTTCAGCCATCGTCGCGCGGTCTCGACAAGCAGATCCGGGTGATCCTTGCCGATGTCATTGAGGTTGTTGGCCACGGAGCGCCGTACGTAGAGCTCCGGGTCGTCTTTCAGCAATTCGAGCAGGGCGAGCACGGGACGGGGGTCCTTTTGGAACCGACGCAAGCGCGGCGCCCACGGCAACCGCGGACGCGTGCCTTCCGAGACGAGGCGTCGGACGTGAGGATTCGGGTCGCGTGCCCAGATCTCGAGCCGCGCCAGTGTCGCCTCGGGATCCCGCTCCAGGTACGACCGGATGCTGAACTCGGCCGAGAACCGCTGCGTCAACTCGTACTGTGCGTGCATCGACGCATCGAAGTGATCGAGGCCGTACCGCGCGACGAAGAAGACGTGCGGCAAGTACAAGAACGGCGCCATGCCGAACCCTTCGGTGCCATCCAGTTTCGGTCCGAGTGACGCGACGAGGATCGCGATCGCCTCACGGTAATCGTCCGGAAGATGGCGGTGCAGTGCTTCCGCGATTTGCCAGCCGCGCTGCGTCAGCTCGAGCGGCTCGTAGCCCTCGAGCGAGTCCGCGACGAACGCATCGGCCGGAAAGTCCGCGTGTACGGCCGTGATCATCGCGGCGATCCGGGCGGGC
>JBFJPA010000504.1:0-2736 GCA_041617355.1 Longimicrobiales bacterium | reverse complement strand
GCGCTCGGCGAGCGGGGCGCTCTGGAGATCTATGCGGCCGCAACCCACGCGCTGTTGTCCGGCCCGGCGGTCGAGAGGCTACAGGGGTCGGCGTTGCGGGAAGTCGTGGTGACCAACACGCTGTTGGTCCCGGAACACAAGCGGTTCGAAAAGCTGCGCGTCCTGTCGATCGCCGAGCTGTTGGCGCGCGCGATCGCGTACACGCATTCGAATGCGTCGGTGAGCCAGTTGTTCGACTAGGAGATGAGGAAATGGGAGCGAAGGTGGAACTGAAGGCCGAGCCGCGGACCGCCACCGGCAAGGGCGCGAACCGCAAGCTGCGTGCTACGGGCCGGGTCCCGGCGGTCGTCTACGGTCACGGCGAGCAGACGCGTTCGGTGAGTGTGGACGCCCACGCGCTGTCCCGCCTGATGGCGGAAGTGCACGTGGAGAGCACCATCATCGATCTGGATGTCTCCGGCGAGGCGCCCGTGCGGACGCTGGTTCGGGAGATCCAGTCGCATCCGTATCGCGGGGACGTCCTGCACATCGACTTCTACCAGATCCACGCGGGCGAAGCGATCACGCTGTCGGTGCCGCTGCGATTCGTGGGCGCCGCACCCGGGGTGAAGGCTGGCGGCATGCTGTCGCACGCGATCGACGAGGTCGAAGTTCGCTGTCTGCCGGATGCGATTCCGGATTTTCTCGAGGTCGATATTTCGGCGCTGGACATCGGCGACTCGGTGCACGTCGATGCGATCCCTCTGCCGGAGGGCGTCGAGCTGCTGGAAGATGCGGAACGCACGGTGTGCAGCGTGTTGCCGCCGACCGTCGTCGCCGAGGCCGAGCCGGAAGAGGTCGAGGAAGTGGTCGGCACGGAGCCCGAGGTCATCGGCCGTCGCAAGGAAGAGGACGAGGACGAGGAGTAAGCGGCCGTCCGGATGCGGCTGGTTTGCGGGCTCGGCAATCCGGGCGCCGCGTACGCCGGCACACGGCACAACGTGGCGTGGTGGCTGTTGGAGGCCGCGCGAGTCCGCTGGTCGTTTCCACCGTTCCAGCGGACGGGCGTTTCGGCGTCGAGCGCCGGAACGGTCGCAGACCACGACGTGGTGTTGCTGGCGCCACTGACGTATGTGAACCGGAGTGGCACGGCGCTTGGACCGTGGCTAGAAACGCAGACGTTCGTGCCGGAGCGCGACCTGCTGGTCGTGGTCGATGATGTCGCGCTCGACGTGGGCCGTGTGCGCATCCGCGCGTCGGGGAGCAGCGGCGGCCACAACGGCCTGAAATCGGTAGAAGCCGCCTTGAGCGCGCAGGCGTACGCACGACTGAGAATCGGGGTGGGTACGCCGCCGCCCGAGGTCGATCTCGCGGACTGGGTCCTGTCACCGCTTCCAAAAGCGGACGAGGATCGGGTTCGCGATCTGTTGCCGGATCTGGTCGATGCACTGGTGACATGGGTCACCGACGGTGCGGACGTCGCTGCGCGGAAACACAACCGCTGATCAATGGTGCAACCTGTGGCCGGCCCCGTGCGCGGGTGCCGCGATGAGGAGGAGCCGTGACCGAGTTTATGGCGATGGCGCAGGGCGCGCCCCTGCTGGGGGGCGTGGGCCTCGTAGCGGCCCTGATCCTGTTCATGTACATCATGCGACAGAGCACCGGCACGGAGGAGATGGGCGAGATCGCCTCTCGCATCCAGGAAGGCGCAATGGCGTTCCTGCGCCGGGAGTACACGGTTCTCGCGCTCTTCGTCCTGATCGTGGCGGTGTTGCTGGGGCTGGCACTGGGACGAATGGTCTCGTTCGCGTACGTCTCGGGGGCGCTCAGCTCGGTTCTCGCCGGCTTCATCGGCATGACGGCCGCGACGCGGGCGAACGTGCGCACGACGGCCGCGGCAAAGGAATTCGGACAGGGTAAGGCGCTGCGCGTTTCGTTCTTTGGCGGCGCGGTCATGGGCCTGTCGGTCGCGGCCCTCGGACTCCTCGGCCTCGGTGCCTGGTACTACGCGCTGGGTGCGACGGCGATTTCCGGAATCGAGTTCCAGAACTTCGCCGAGATCGTGAGCGGCTACGCCATGGGCGCGAGCTCGATCGCGCTGTTCGCCCGCGTCGGTGGCGGGATCTACACCAAGGCGGCGGACGTCGGCGCCGACCTCGTGGGCAAGGTCGAGGCGGGGATCCCGGAAGACGATCCGCGCAACCCGGCCACCATCGCGGACAACGTGGGCGACAACGTCGGCGACGTCGCGGGGATGGGCGCCGACATTTTCGAGAGCTACGTCGGCTCCGTGATCGCGACGATCGCGATCGCCGCGTCGAGCCCGCTGTATATGGGGCACCGGCCGGAAGCCGTCGCGCTCCCGATCGTGACCATCATGATCGGCCTGCTTTGCTCGCTCATCGGCATCGGCCTCATGAAGGTGCTCGAGCGATTCAGCCCGGCGAGCGCGCTGCGCAACGTCACGTTCATCGCGGCCGCGCTGTTCCTGATTCTCAGCTACTTCGCGGTCCAGAACCTCGGGATCTCGGCCTTCGATCCGGACACTGGCCGGACCTACTCGACGCTCGGGCCGTTCTGGGCGCTGCTCGCGGGTTCGTTGATCGGAATCCTGATCGGGCTGGTCACCGAGTACTACACGGCCGCGGCGCCGATCCGCCGCATCGCGCGGTCCAGCGACACGGGCGCCGCGACGAACATCATCGACGGCTTAGCTGTCGGCATGGAGTCCACGCTCGCACCGGTCCTGTTGATCGC
>JBFJPA010000503.1:0-2837 GCA_041617355.1 Longimicrobiales bacterium | reverse complement strand
GCAAGAACCGCGCGATCGCGGCCGGCTCCCGACCGTGCCATTCCGCTGACAGCTCCACCGCCGCGTCCGGGATCAGCTTCGGCAGCAGCGTGTTCACCGCCTGCAACGTCGCGCGCCAGGTCTCGGCCGCGCCGCCGCGGCCATTCGCCGTGCTGACGACGACGTCGTTGCGAACGTCCGTAAGCGACAGCACGACATCCGTCGAGTCGCCGCGCGCCACCAGCCTGCCCGTCACCATGAACGCGCAATTCCGATTGCGAGCCAGGCGCAGCATGATGTCGGGCGGAAGGTTGCGGACATCTTCGCGCTGTCCCGGCTGTAGCAGCGGCCAGCCGTCGATCCAGCGGAGCGGCCCCGTCCCGTCCAGCGTGCTGCCGATCAGCGTGGCCATGTCCTCGCCGACCGTCCTGCCTCCTGCGAAGTCGGCGGAGACGACGAGCGGGAAGACGATGATGCGGTTGACATCGAGTGCGTCGTCACGGCCGGCGCGATCCCGAGCGAGCCACACCGCCGTCACGATCGCGAGGAGACCGAGGGCGCCCGCGATGACCAGCGGCCGCGTTCGGCGAGGCGGCGCAGTGGAGCGGGACGCGTGCTCGAGCGCGTCGCGCAGTGAGCGCGCGTCGGCGAACCGATCGGCCGGCAGCTTGGACAGGCCTTTCAAGACGACGCGCTCGAGAGCGGCCGGGATGGTCTCCCGCGCGGTCCGCAGTCCGGGCGCCGCCTCGGCCGAATGGCGGGCCCGCAGCACCTGCGGCGAACCCGTGAACGGTGGCCCACCCGTCAGCATCTCGTACAGCACGCAGCACAGGCTGTACAAATCGCTTCGGCCGTCCACCTCCTGCCCGAGCGCTTGCTCCGGACTCATGTACGCGGCCGTGCCCGGCACGAGCCCCGCCTCCGTGAGCGTCGCACTGCCCACGGCTTCGAGGGCGCGCGCGATGCCGAAATCGGACAGCATCGCGTGGCCGTGCGAAAGCAGGATGTTGCCGGGCTTCACATCGCGGTGGACGAAACCTTGTGCGTGAGCTTCTTCGAGCGCGTCCGCCACTTCGCCCGCGATCCGGACGGCCTCGTCAATGGGGAGAGGACCCTCGCGGGCCATCCGGCCCTCCAGCGTCTCGCCCTCGACGTACGGCATGACGTAGAACGGAAGACCCTCGTGTACGCCCGAGTCGAAGACGGGCACGACGTTCGGGTGCTGTAGCCGCGCCGCGATCTGGACTTCCCGTGTGAAGCGCTCGGCGCCGACGCGCGACGCAAAATCCGGATGCAAGACCTTGATCGCGACGAGCGCGTCATGACGCAGATCCGTGGCCCGATAGACGACCGCCATCCCGCCTCGCCCGATCTCCTGATCGACCGAATACCGTTCCCGCAGGACCGCGCCCGACTGCAGACGTTGACTCATTTCGTTCTGACACCCCCACAGCTCACCCTGTACCCTACACCCTCACCCTATCCCTCTCCCTCTCCCTCGTCCCTAACTCTATCCCTGCCGCTCGACGCCCTCGGCCTGCCGCAACGCAACGGCGACAAAACTCAGCGTGCCGTTCGCGCAACTCGCGCTGACGAACGTGGGGGCGCCGGCGAGGAACAGGTTCTCGTGCTGGAAGGTGCGGCCGAATTCGTCGCACACGCCGGTGGCCGCGTCGCGGCCCATCCGGCAGCCGCCACAGGGGTGATCCTGGAAGCTGCTCGACTGGACGTTGATCAGCTCACCGCCGCCAGCGCGAACCATTCGCTCGAATTCGTCGCGGATCTCCTGTTCGGAGTATCCGCGCAGTGCCGCCGATGCGTCGCTGTCGCGGAGTGCGATGGACGGGAGCGGATCGCCCCATGCGGAGCGGCGGTGCGCGTCGAGCGTGATCGCGCTTTCGCGCGCGGGCAGCACATCGTAATACGCGCGAAGCCGGGCCGTGCCGCGCTCCGCACGGCGGCGCCAGTCGGCGAGCAGAGCATCGCCCAGGAGCGGCCGCCCGTCATCATCGCGCAGGCGCGGATCCGCGCCCGCACTCGACTCCCAGATCCGCAGGTCGTGTCGCAGGTAACGATCCTGCGGACCCGGCCGCATGAAGCGCTTCGTGACCAGGCTGTGCTGCGTGTTCATGCCCGGATAGAGCCGGAACGGCAGGCGTGCGTACGCGGAGACACTGCGGTGGCCCGCCACGTATTTGCCGACCAGGCCGGCGCGGTTGGCGAGGCCGTCCGGGAATCGCGAGGACGACGACAGCAGCAGCAGGTGCGGCGTCCAGAGGTAGCCGGCGCTGACGACGAAGGTGCGCGCCCGGAATTCGATCGGGCTGTCCGGCCGGTCGCGGTCGAGGCCGATCGCGTGATCGATCCGGTCACCGTTTGGCACGTGCACGAGCTTGCGCACGAACGTGCGGGTGACGAGCTGGACGCGGCCCGCTTCGCGCAACGCGTCCCAGGTGAAGTCCGGCGAATATTTCGCGCCGATCGGGCAGATCGGCGAGCACGTATCGGATCGGCAGCAGGCGGCGCGGCCGCCGTAGGCGATGGAGTTCTTCGCCGACGGCTGGCTCCAGAATGGCGTGCCCGCCGCCTCGCCCCACGTCTTCAGCTGTTCGAGATTCCACGACAGCGGCAGCTCGGGCATCGGGTACGGCGCCGAGCGCGGATCGAGCGCCTCCGGCCCGGCGCCGCCCGCCACGCCCATGCGGCGCTCCGCCTCCACGTAGAACGGCTCGATATCGTCCCAGTCGAACGGCCAGTCATCGCCGATGCCGTAGAGGGAACGAAGCCGGAAGTCGTCGGGCGAGAAGCGAGGCGTGACGCCGCCCCAGTGCATGGCCTGCCCACCGACCTGCATGGAG
>JBFJPA010000502.1:0-2851 GCA_041617355.1 Longimicrobiales bacterium | reverse complement strand
TTGCTCAGGATGTAGACGCCGCCGGCCGCGTCGATGACGGCAGCACGCCGCCCCCGACACCGAGTGCCGACGTCGCGATCACGGGCGTGAGCGCACCCGCCTCCATCACGCAGGGCAACACCGTGGACGTCGTCGTGACGATTCGCAACGTGGGCACGGCCAACGCCGTGTCGAGCTTCGATGTCACACTCGTGGACGTGACGGATGGCGTGACCATCGGCACGCAGAGTGTGAACGGGTTGGCGGCGGGCGCGACGACGACCCGCACCTTCGCATGGAATACGACGGGCCGCTCGACGGGCACGCATACGCTGCGAGCCAGTCATACCTTCGCGGACGGCAACACGTCGAACGACGCATTGACGACGACGACGACGATCAATCCGCCGAGCGTGGGCGGCATGCACGTAGGCGACCTCGATGGCTGGGCCTCGAACGACGGCAGCACCTGGTCGGCCACGGTCGAAGTCACGGTGCACGACGCGCAACACAACCCGATCAACGGCGCCACCGTGCGCGGTACCTGGAGCCCGACCGGCCTCGCCTCGACCGAGTGCACGACCGGCGACCTCGGCGGCAACGGGACCTGTATTTTCCTCTACCCGGGAATTCGCAAGAGGACCGGCAGCGTCTCGTTCACAGTCACGAGCGTGACGCGTGCGGGCCAGACGTATCAGGCCACGGCCAACCACGATCCGGACGGCAGCAGCAACGGCACGGTCATCGTGGTCATCAAGCCTTAGGAACGCGCGGTCCGGCCGGGAACGGTGTCCCGGCCGGACCGAACGCACATGTCCAAACCCAGCATTGCCGAAACGATCGACGCCCACGCCGATGCGCTGCTCGCCATCGACGGCGTCCGCGCAGTCGCCCAGGGCGTTCACCACGGCGAGGAGTGTATTCGTGTGTTCGTGGCGTCACAGGCGGCCGCGCGGGACACGCACATCCCGCGCTCGATCAACGGCTACAGAGTGACCATCCAGGTCAGCGATGCGTTCGTCGCGCGGCCCGACGATACGTGACCGCCCGCATTCACGAGCCCGCCTTCGCCTCGCGCAGGAACCGCTTCGCCAACTGACGGATGCGGGGCAGGTCGTCTTCCTGTGCGCGCTCGAGGATGCGACGCACGTGCGGCACCAGCCGCGGATCGCCCCACCGGTATCCCGTCGCCCGTTCCGCACTGCGCGAGTCGCCTGCGTCCGCGCCCTGAATCAGCGCCCAGGCCGAGGCCTCCGGATAATACGGCGAATCCGGCTCCGGCAGGTCGTAACGCGGCTCCGGTTCGGACGCCGCATCATCGTTCACGAATGCGCGCGACATCGATCGATCGTCTGCTGTTTCGGGTTCCGCACCAGCGTGGACTCCCGACCGTACCCCTTGACTCTGGAGTACGGTCCAGGGTCTACTTTACAGAATGGACACTGCCGGAATGACGATCGGACAACTCGCCGGACGCACGGGCGTCGGAGTGGATACCGTTCGCTTCTACGAACGGCGCGGCCTGCTGCCCGAGCCGCCCCGGACGACAGCCGGTTACCGCGTGTACGACGAGGGGTCGGTCGGCCGACTTCGCTTCATTCTGCGCGCGAAGGCGCTCGGCTTTTCGCTCGGCGAGACGAGTGATCTGCTGTCACTGCGCCTCGACACCGGCGCCTGTGCTGCGGATGTGCGGGCACGGGCCGAGGAGAAGGTCGGCGAAATCGTCGAGAAGATCGAGGACCTGGAGCGGATGCGGAGGAGCCTGCTGGGACTGATCGACGCGTGCGGCGGGCAAGGTGACATCCGGGGCTGCCCGATTCTGCAGGACCTCTCGCGGGAAGTTGGGGCGCGCGGATGAAGGCGAGTCGACCCCTCGTCATCGCGCTGCCCGGGATTGCTGGCGCGGTGCTCGCGAAGCTGGCGTGCCCGGTCTGCTGGGGCGCGTGGTCCAGCCTGTTCGGGGCCGTGGGCCTGGGTACGGTGCAATACGCGTCGCTGGGCATCCCGCTCGGCCTCGCGTTTCTCGGCCTGTCCCTTCTTTCGCTCGCCTATCGTGCGCGCCAGCGCCGTGGCTACGGCCCGCTCGTCGCGGGCGCCGTATTCGCGACGGTGCTCCTGCTCGGCGAGCTGCAGCTCCACTCCGAGCTGTTCACGCTGGCCGGTGTCGCCGGTGTGATCGGCGCGGCCATCTGGAACGCCTGGCCCAACCATGGACTCACCGCGCTGAACGTGCGCGGTGAAACGGAACGGAGAGCCCCATGAAGAAGCGGACGATCGAGGTCTTCACCGCCGGCTGCGTTTGTTGTGACGAAATCGTGCAGACCGTGCAACGCGCGGCCTGTCCCTCGTGTGAGGTGGTGGCGCTCGACATGAAGGACTCGAAGGTCGCCGCCCGGGCGCGCGAATTGGGCGTCCGTTCGGTCCCGGCGGTCGCGATCAACGGAACGCTGGCCGGGTGCTGTTCCGGCCGCGGACCCGACGAGGCGGTGCTGCGAGCCGCCGGCCTCGGCCAGCCGCTCTGACTTCGGCGCCGGCTGCCGCGCGCACGGGCTCATCCGTCCTTTCTCAAATGCGCTGGTGATCCGCCCGCCACTCGCCGATGGCCTGCTTGATCGCCTTCGGGTCGGCGAGACCCTGGTCGAGGACGCGGCGCGTCAGCTCCGGCAGCTCGCGGTCCGACGCGAACCGCAACGCGATCAGCTGCTTCGTCGTCAGCTCCCCAATTCGCGCGCGTAGATCGTCCGGCAAAAGCCGCTCCAGCCGCATCCGTTCTTCGAGCCGGATCACACGGTCCTGCACACCGAGCGGGAAGACGCGCGCATAACCCGCCGTCGTGATCACGCAGACAACCAGGATCAGAACGAAGAGACGG
>JBFJPA010000501.1:0-3009 GCA_041617355.1 Longimicrobiales bacterium | reverse complement strand
GGCGCGAAGGCGTCGAGGCGTTCGAGGACGTGGCGGCGCATACGGGTGGCCTGTTCGGCACGGCGACGCTGACCGGCGACGGTGAACCCGAGATCATCCGACGCGTGACCGTGACCGGTAACGTCTTCTCGTTACTCGGCGCGCGGCCACAGCTCGGACGCACCTTCCGGGAGGAGGAAACCTGGAGCACGGAACCCCGGACGGCAGTCCTGAGCGATGGCTTCTGGACGCGCCGGTTCGGCCGGGACCCCGATGTGCTGGGACGCACGATCGTGCTGAACGGCGTGAGCTACGAGGTGGTGGGCATCATGCCCGCCTCGTTCGACTTTCCGGCGCACGACCTCGACGTGTGGACGACGATGGGCTGGGATCCGGCGTCGCGCGATGCGGCGTTCTTTCGGCGCGCACACTGGATCGATGTGATCGCACGGCTGGAGCCGGGCGTCACGCTCACCGAGGCGGACGCGCAGCTGCAACTCGTCGTGCGTCGCCTGCAGGAAGAGTATCCGGAAACGAACCGAGCGATGGGCGCGGTGATGTTCCCGCTCCAGGAGTTCCTGACCGGCGACGTACGGACTCCCCTGTTGCTGCTGCAGGCCGCCGTACTGCTGTTGCTGCTCGTGGCGTGCGCGAACGTTGGCAATCTGATGCTGGTGCGTGCGTCCGCGCGTCGACGCGAGCTGGCCGTCCGTGCGGCGCTCGGTGCCGGTCGCGGGCGCCTCGCGCGGCTCGTGCTGACCGAGAGCCTCGCGCTTGCGTTTTGGGGCGGCCTCGTGGGTGTCGGGCTCGGACTCGTCACGGTCCGAATGCTCGCGGGCATCATGCCGCCCGGACTGCCGCCCATGGACGGGTTCGCCCTCGACGGCCGCGTCGCGGCGTTCGCGGCAGCCCTTACACTGCTGGCCGGCGCCGCCTTCGGCATGATTCCCGCCCTGCGGTTGGGCCGCGGGTTGAGCGATCCGTTGCGCGAGGGCGGACGCGGCGGCACGGCTGGCAGGACGACGCTGCGGGCGGGCAACCTGTTCGTTGCGGCCGAAGTCGCCGTGGCACTGATCCTGGTGCTGGGCGCTGGCCTGCTCGTGCGCAGCTTCGCCGCGCTGCGCGATGTCGATCCGGGCTTTCGAACGGAGAATCGCGTCACCGCGCGTGTAGCACCGCCCGGGAGCCGCTACGACACCGCCGACAAGGTGAACATATTCTTCGACGCCCTGCGCGAGCGTCTTGCTGCGTTGCCAGGCGTTGACGGCGTCGGGCTCGTTCGCGCGCTGCCGCTCATGGCCCGCAGCTTCACGTCGGACTTCGTCGTGGACGGCTGGGCACCCGATCGATTCGGCGTCGAAGTCACGAACCAGTCGGTTTCGCCCGATTACTTCGCGACGATGGGCATTCCGCTGCTCAGCGGGCGGCCCCTCGCGGAGACCGACCGCGATGACAGCGAGCCCGTCCTGCTCGTCAACCAGGCTCTCGTGCGGCGCTACTTCGCCGGCGAGGATCCGGTCGGCCGGCGCATCGCGTTTACGCGCACGCCGACGGAGGAGTCCACCTGGTGGCGGATCGTGGGTGTCGTGGGGGATGTGCATCAGGAGTCACTCGGACAGCCCCCGATCATCGAGGTCTATCGACCATACCGGCAGGACGCTTCGCTCGGCATGGCGGTCGTCGTCGCGTCGTCGCGCCCGTTCGGTGACGTCGTGGCGGCGTTGCGCGGCGCCGTCCGCGAGCTCGACGCCGACATTCCGCTCGCCGACGTGCGCTCGCTCGAGGACATTTACGCGTCGTCGCTGCGGGCCGAGCGTTTCCTGCTCACGCTCATGGCCGGCTTCGCCGCCATTGCCATGGTGCTCGCGGCGCTCGGGATCTACGGCGTCGCATCGCAGGCGGCGAAGCGGCGCACGCAGGAGATCGGCATCCGCGTGGCACTGGGCGCTCGCCGGGCCGATGTGGCGCGGCTCATCCTGCGCAACGCACTCGGTCCCGTCGGCGCGGGCGTCGTTCTCGGCGTAGCCGGCGGCCTTGCCGCGACCCGCGTCATGGCCAGCGTCCTGTTCCAGACGCGGCCGAACGATGTGGTCACGTTCATCACGGTGCCCGTCGTGTTGGGCCTAGTCGCGCTCGCGGCGACATGGTTGCCCGCGCGCGGCGCCACCCGTGTCGACCCCGTCACGGCGTTACGCGCGGAGTGAGCGATCGTCAGAAGGCGAAGCCGCCGCGCACGTAGAAGCGGTACCCTTCGCGGCTGCGGGCGAGCGTGGCGCTCGCGGCATTGGCGCGGCCGAGCACGGAAAACCACAGCCCGCCGCCGGCGGCCGCGTGCCACCGATCCGAACGTTCATCGGGAACCCACACGCGGCCCCCATCGGCCACTGCCGAGACCCCAATGTCCAGTGGCAGCAGAATGAACACCTTCATGACCGGGATGCGCATCTCGGCGTTGCCCCACGCGGCGGAACGACCGGCGAACCGTCGCGTGGCGAAGCCGCGCAGGTCATCCGGCCCGCCGAGATACGCGGCTTCGGTGTAGGGAAACCGACCGAAGCGATGCTGTGCACCGACCCGCACCGCGAGCGTCGGCCGCGTGGTCACGGCCGGCGTGACGTACGTCGCAGCCAGTCCCTGCAGCGCCGTCCAGTCGGATGTCGCATCGAACCACGACGGAACGTGCTCGACGCGGCCTTGCAGCAACACGCCGCGTGTCGCGGCACGCGCCACATCGCGGGTGTCGAGTCCGGCGTCCAGAGCCACGCCCGCAACGGTGAACGTGCCGCCGTAGCCGTACGGCCGTGTCTCGGCGATCAACGTGCCGGCTTCCTCGACCGAGCGGGAGATGCGAACGACGGGGCCAATGCCGACCGTCGTACGCGCCGAAGGCCGCAACTGGACCGACACGGACGCGTCCAACGTACGACGGCGGGCGTGGAAGCGGTCGTCGTCGGGTGCATCGCGCACGGTCTCGTTTCCGAAGCCGTAGAACCGGTCGACTTCCAGTCCGGACGCGCGAATCTCGAAACG
>JBFJPA010000500.1:0-3042 GCA_041617355.1 Longimicrobiales bacterium | reverse complement strand
TTCCCAGCAGCGTACCGACGGCGCCGCCGAGCAGGCCGAGTGTGGCGTACTCCGTGAGCAGGATCCGCCGCACCTGTGCCCGCGTCGCACCCAGCGTGCGCAGCAGGACGCTCTCCCGCATCCGCTGGAATCGCGATGCCGAGACGGCGCCGGCCAGAACGACGGCACCCGCGATGATGCTGAAGAACGCCATGAACCGAATGGCCAGTGTCGCACGGCCGACAATGCGCTCGATCGTGGCCTGCACCGTGGCCACATCGATGAGCGAGACATTCGGATAATCGATCACGACATCGCGCTGCGCCGCGCTGCGTGCGGCATCGTCTGGAATCCGTGTCACGAGGACGATGTTCTGCGGCGCGGTCTCGAGCACGCCCGGCTCGAAGACGACGAAGAAGTTCGTCTCGAAGCGGGCCCAGTCCACGGCGCGCAGGCTCGTGACCACGGTCTCGATCCGGACTCCCTGCACGTCCCACGTGATGCGGTCGCCCAGGCCGACGTCGAGGTCGCCGGCGACATCCTGCTCGATCGAGATGCGCGCAGGCGTGCCGTCCTCCCGCGGGCCGGACCACCACTCGCCGGCCACGAGCGTCTCCGAGCTCGTGAGCGTGTCGCGGTACGTGTTGCGATACTCACGGCGGACCGCCCACGGCTGGACGCGACGTGACTCCCGCGTGTACAGGATGTCGCGAATCGGGATCCCCTCCAGCTCGGCAATACGCGCCGTCACGATCGGAACGGCCGTCGCGCTCTCGCCTCCGTTCCGTTCCAGGATCGTCTGAACACCCTGCAACTGGTCCGGCTGAATGTCGAAAGCGACGAGGTTCGGCTGCGCCTCCGGCGAGTCCGGCCGCAATGCGCCGACCAGATTGAATTGCACCGTCCAGATCGACATGACGAGGAAAACGCCGAAGCCCAGCGCCATGGTCACGGCCGTGGTCTGGTTGTGCGGCCGGAACAGGCTGGCGACACCCTGTCGAACCGAGAACGATGCACGGCGAGGCACGAGCCGGCGGGCCAGCGCGATCGTGAGGCGGGCGGCGACCCAGAGCAGGAACAGCGTCAGGCCGATCCCCGCCGCGAAGCCGAGTCCGTCCCGCGTCGAGGGCGCCTGCCAGATGGCCAGCGTGGCGATGCTGGCGAGCAGCGCGAGAAAGGCCAGAACCCGCAAGGGATCGCGTCGCTTGCCGGCCGGCTCGACCTCGTAGCGCAACGCGGCCAATGGCGTAACGTTGCGGATCTCGAGCAGCGGCAACAGCGCGAACACGACTGCGACCCACATGCCGGTCACGATGCCCGCGATGATCGGCAGCGGCTCCAATCGGAACGTCGTCTGGAACGGCAGCGTACCCGCGAGCACGACGGGAAGCAGCAGCTGAACGAGCACGCCGAGCGCCGCGCCGGCCGTGGCACCGGCCAGGCCGAGTAACGCGGCCTGGAGCAGGTAAGCCGAAAACGTGGTGCGCTGGCGTGCGCCCAGGCAGCGCAGGACCGCGACCGTCGGCCGCCGGTCCGCGACGAATACGTGGACCGCGCTCGCGACGCCGAGCCCGCCGAGCAACAATGCCATCAGTCCGACCAGGCCCAGGAACCGGCCCAGCCAGTCGATCGCTTCGCCCAGCTCCTCGGCCTGTTCGGCGGCCGTTTCGAAGCGCACGTCGTTGCCGCGGAAGATGCGGTGGTTCCGGTCGACGAACCGCTCGAGCGCGGCCGCTTCGTCATAGGCGAGGAACGCCTCGTGGCGGACGAGGCTGCCGAACTGGATCAGGCCCGTCGCCTCGAGGTCGCCGCCACCGATGAACACGCGCGGGCCGATGGCCGAGCGGAATCCGAACTCCGGCGGCAAGTTCGGCGTCGTCCCGGCGACACGAAGCCAGAGCGCGCCGATGCGGATCGTGTCGCCGACCTGTGCGTCCAGCGCCGCCAGCACCGCTGGCTCGACCAGCGTGTTGCCGCGTTCGCGAAGCACCTGCCACCGCCCGGCAGGCTCTGTGTCGACGTTGCCGTAGTAAGGGTAATCGCCCGTGATCGCGCGCAGTTGCACGAGCCGTGTGCGTTCGGTGGGTCCGAGCGCGACCGTCACGGTGCTGACCACGTCGGAGACGGGCACACCGGCCGCGGCCGCGGAGTCGAGCACCGCCCGAACGGAGTCCGGCATGGGCCGGCCGCTCGACAGGCGCAGGTCCGCGCCCAACAGATTCCTCGCCTCTTCGTTGACCGAGCGCAGCGCGTTCGCCCGATAGCCGCTGATGGCGACGACGGCCGCGACACCGAGCGTGATCGTGCCCATGTACACGCCCAGCCGGCGCACGCTCGCGCGCGCCTCCCGCATCGCATGCCGAACCGCGAACGGAACTCTCACGGCAGCGATCCGGCGGGTCCGCCGTTGTCGACGAGCCGGCCGGCGTGCATCCGCAACACCCGATCGGCTCGCTCCGCCAGCGCCGGATCGTGCGTGACCAGCACCAGCGTCGTGCGTTCGACTCGGTGCAGCTCGAGAATCAGATCGATCACGCCGCCGCCCGTGTCGGCATCCAGATTGCCCGTCGGCTCGTCCGCGAACAGGATGCGTGGCCGATTCGCGAACGCGCGCGCCAGCGCGACACGCTGCTGCTCACCGCCAGAAAGCTGCGCCGGATAATGCTCCAGCCGGTCGCCCAGTCCGACCCGGCCCAGCAGTTCGCGCGCGCGCGCGTCGGCTTCCGAGCCCGCCCGACCGGCCAGTTCCAGCGGCACACGCACGTTCTCCAGCGCCGTCAGCGTGGGGATCAACTGGAACGTCTGGAAGACGAAGCCGATCCGTTCCGCGCGAAACCTCGCACGCTCATCTTCGGTAAGAGCGCCCAGCACCTGGCCGTCGAGGCTGACCCATCCGCTCGACGGCTGGTCCAGCCCGGCCAGAAGGCCGAGCAACGTCGTCTTCCCGCTGCCCGACGGGCCGACGATCGCGACGAACTCCTCGGGCGCAATCGAAAGATCGATGTCGCGTAGCACTGCCAACATCCGCCCCGCGCTTCGATATGTCTGGCCCAGGTCTTTCGC
>JBFJPA010000499.1:0-3067 GCA_041617355.1 Longimicrobiales bacterium | reverse complement strand
ATCTGGTTCGGCGGCGAAGGCGAGACGGACTATCCGCCGGAGCGGCCCGAAGTCGGTGAAGCGCGTGTCGAGCTGATCTCGTTCCTGACGGAGACAGCGAAGCGTGCCCCGGACCGCTGGGTGCTCGGTCAGCTGGTCTACTATCACATCGAACATCGCGATGTGGATGGAGCCACGCGCGTCGCGACGGGGTGCGGGATTCCCGAGATCTGGTGGTGTGCCGCGCTGCGCGGGTACATCCTGCACCTGACGGCCAACTACGTGGAGTCGGAGGCGGCGATCCGGGAGGCGCTGGCGTCGATGCCGCCGGATGAGCGCGCCCGGTGGATGTCGCCGCGCTTCCTGCTGACGGGCGACGGCGTGAAGCGATTCGACGGCCTGGCGCCGGCGGAGCGCGAACGCCAGTGGGAGCTGTTCTGGCGACTGTCGGACCCGCTCTTCCTGATGCGGGGCAACGATCGGCTGACCGACCACTTCGCACGCATGGTCGAGGCGGTGAACTGGCGTGACGCGGCGAACCCGATGGGGCTGCCCTGGGGCGAGGACATGGAGGCGACGCTGATCCGGTACGGCCGCAACATCGGCTACAGTCGGACCTTCGATCCCGCCGCCTCGATGAACCTAGCGGGCGACACACGGCGCGTGCTGGGGCACCACCATCCGAAGAGTCGCGGCTACCTCTTCCCGGAGGCGTTCCTCGAATCGCCGTCGGACATTCCGCCGGAGAGCTGGATCACGGCACCGCGCGAGGCACGCACCTGGTTCGCGCCGCGCTCCACGCCGGACATGCGCGCGTTGGAGTCACAGGTCGGGCGGTTCCGGCGAGGCACGCAGATGCTCGTGGTGGGCGCGTACCGTCCCGTCCCGCCGGAGTCCGATACGACCGAGGAGGCACGGCAGCGCGGCGAGTTCGGAATCCACGGGCAACCGAACGCTGCGCTGTTCCTGATTCCGGAAGGTTTGTCGGAGCCGATGTTCGTTCGGGGCAGCGATGCGGAGGGCGTCCTGACGATCTCCGCGCCGCCCGGCCGCTATGTGAGCGGACTGGAAGTGATCGACCTGGAGGGCCGCCAGGCGTGGCGGGCTCGGCAGGGGGTGGCGCAGCTCCCGCTGGCGTCTGGCACGCTCGACGTGTCGGACCTCCTGATTCTGAAGGAAGGCACGCCCTTGCCGGCCAGCCTCGAAGAAGCGATCCCGCACGTCCGGCCGAGCGTGCGCATCCGAAGGGGTGAGCGATTCCCCGTCGTCTGGGAGGCGTACGGGCTGCGCGTCGACGTACCGGTGCGCATCACGCTCGGGTTCACGCGCGGGCGACCGGGCTTCCTCACGCGCGTCGGCGAATTCCTCGGCGTCCTGACACCGGACCGACCGGTCGAGGTGGTCTTCGAGGACCCGGGCCCGGACTCCGTGCAGAGAGCCTTCCGCTCCATCGAGCTGCAGCTGCCGGACCTCTCTCCCGGCCAATACACGCTGCACCTCAGACTGGAATTGGAAGGCGGCGAGCCGGTCGTGACGAGCCGACCGATCGTCGTCGAATGAGGTGGGCGCGGCCTGATGGGCCGTACCGTTGCGAAGTGCTCGACCAGCGGCACGACTTCAACGAAAGCGCGGCCATGTGGCGAGCGCGCGGTCCGGACGGTGTCGTGACGAACCGGCCTCTCCGCCGCGCCGTCGTTCTTGGCGCTTGCCTGCTCGCGCTGCCGTCTTGCACGCCGCCCACCGACGCCGACATTCCCGCCGTCGTCCCGAACGACAACCGCATTCCCGCGGGCACGCGCGCCGGCAACGTCGTCCGCCTCGATCTCGAAGCGCGACTCGCGGGCTGGCGCCCGGACCTCGACGTCGACAGTGCGGTCACCGTGCAGGTCTTTGCCGAGGCGGGCGGCAAGCCGAGCATCCCCGGTCCGCTGCTGCGCGCGCTACAAGGCTCCGAGATTCACGTCACCATCCGCAACGTCATCCCTGACTCGACGCTCGTCGTCTACGGCTTCGGCTCGGACACGCTGCGGATCCCACCCGGCTCACGCTTCGAGACGCGCTACACGGCAGACCGGCCCGGAACCTTCCTGTACTGGGGAACGACGAGTGGCAGCGCCGGAACCGTTGCGCGCACGGGCCGCGATGCGCAGCTGACGGGCGCCATCGTCATCGATCCGGCGGGCGTCGAGCCGGATCCGCGCGAGCGCATCTTCGTCATGACCGTCATCGACATCCTGCCGGACTCCACGAAGCCGGGCCCGGCCGAAGACATCTGGGAGCTGGCGATCAACGGCCTGTCCTGGCCGCATAGCGAGCGGCTGGCCTACGACGTCGGCGACACGATCCGCTGGCGCTGGCTCAACGGCAGCTACCTGCCGCATCCGATGCACCTCCACGGCTTCCACTTCCGCGTGCTGTCGAAGGGCGATGGCCGGACGGACACGCGCTACACCGCCGGTGATGTGCGCACGGTCGTCACGGAGCACATGACGTCCGGCACGACAATGTCGCTGGAATGGGTACCGACGCGCGCCGGCAACTGGCTCTTCCACTGCCACATGGCGCCACACATCACGCCGTTCCCGGAACGGCCGGACAGCGTGCGGGCCCACGACGCGCTCGACGTGGTGCACCACGCGACGACGGGCATGGCCGGCCTCGTGCTCGGCATCGTGACGACGCTCCCCGCGACGGCGCAGGCCGAGGCCTCGCCGCCGGCTTCGCGGCACGTGCGCCTGTTCGCGCAGGCGGCACACTCCGATTCGACACGGCCGCGCGCGCACGGTTACGCAATTGCGCTCGGCGCCGAGGCCGCGCCGGACTCGATGATGTCGCCCGGACCGGCCCTCGTGCTCACACGCGGGCAGACCACGGCCATCACCGTGATCAACCTCACAGACGAGCACACCACGGTGCACTGGCACGGCATGGAGCTGGAGAGCGTGTTCGACGGCGTGGCGGGGTGGAGCGGCGCGGGCTCGAACACCGCGCCGCTGATCGCGCCGGGCGACTCGTTCGCGGTCGCGTTCACGCCACCGCGCACCGGCACATTCATCTACCACACCCACATGGACGAGACCGCCCAGCT
>JBFJPA010000498.1:0-3074 GCA_041617355.1 Longimicrobiales bacterium | reverse complement strand
GGCTACCAGAACATCGTGAAGGCCGTCGAGCTGGCAGCACAGCGGCTGGCGGAGGCGTCGACTTGAGCGAGCCATGGTTCGGACGGCCGGTCCCGCGCAACGAAGATTCGCGGCTGCTCACGGGCCGTGCGCTCTTCGTCGACGACGTCGAAGCGCCCGGCATGCTGCACGTCGCGTTCGTGCGCAGCACGCTTGCGCACGCGCGCATCCTCTCGATCGACCTGTCGGCCGCGGCGCAACGGCCCGGCGTCGTCGCGGTGTTCTCGGCAGAGGAACTGGGCGACTTCTGGCAACACGGCCCGCTGCTCGTCCAGCCACCACCCATCGAGGGCCTCGTCTTCAACCAGCGCACGCAGCCGCTGCTGGCCCGTGACAAGGTGCGGCATGTAGGCGAGCCGATCGCCGTCATCGTCGCCGAGAACCGCTACATCGCCGAAGATGCGGCCGAGGATGTCTGGGTCGAATACGAGCCGCTCGATGCCGTCGGCGACCTCGAGCGTGCGCTCGAACCGGGCGCGCCGCTCGTGCACGAGGACCTCGGGTCGAACATCTCGGCCCACGTCGTTCAGAAGAAGGGCAACTACGAGGACGCCCGAGCGCGGGCGGACCTCGTCATCACGCGCCGCTTCCATTACGACCGTGGCGTCTCGGCGGCGCTGGAGAACCGTGCCTACGTCGCACAGTGGAACGCTCGCCAACGGGAGTTGACGCTCTGGGACACGACGCAGGCGCCGATCCCGATCCGGAACGGTCTCGCGCGGATGCTCGGCCTGTCAGAGTTCCAGGTGCGCGTGGTCGCGCCGTTCGTGGGCGGCGGGTTCGGGCCCAAGATCATGATGTTCTATCCGGAGGAAGTGCTGGTCCCGTGGCTCGCCATGAAGCTGGAAGCGGCGGTCAAATGGACGGAGGACCGGCGCGAGAACTTCTTTGCCACCACACAGGAGCGCGGGCAGGTTCACGACGCCGAGATCGCGCTGACGCGCGACGGCCGCATCCTCGGCGTTCAGGACCGCTTCCTGCACGATGGCGGGGCGTACGATCCGTACGGCCTGACCGTCCCGATCAACAGCCAGTGCACGTTGCTGGGTCCGTACGTCGTGCCCAACTACGCCAGCGAGTTCACGGCCGTGTTCACGAACCGCACGTTGGTCACGCCGGTGCGCGGGGCCGGCCGTCAGCACGGCGTGTTCGTGATCGAGCGGCTGCTCGACATCGCGGCCCGCGAGCTGGGCATCGATCCGGTCGAGATCCGCCGGCGCAACTTCATCCCGCCCGACGCCTTCCCCTGGGACAACGAAGTCATCTTCCAGGACAGCGCACCCCTCGTGTACGACAGCGGCGACTTCGCGGCCGTCCTGGACCGCGCCCTCGAGATCATCGGATACGACACCTTCCTGCGCGAGGAACAGCCCCGCCTGCGCGCGGAGGGACGGCACGTCGGCATCGGCGTCGTCGCGTACGTCGAAGGCACCGGCATCGGCCCGTACGAGGGCGCGCGCGTCAGTGTCGAGACGGACGGCAGCGTCAGTGTCGCGACCGGCGTGGGCACGCAGGGACAGGGCCACTTCACGACGCTCGCACAGGTCGTCGCCGACCCGCTCGGCGTCGACGTGGCCGACGTCCGCATCGTGACGGGCGATACGCGCGAGTTCCGCTGGGGCACCGGCACGTTCGCCAGCCGCGGTGCGGTCGCCGCCGGCAACGCGTGCCACGCGGCTGCCGTCGCCGTTCGCGACAAGATCGTGCGCCTGGCCGCGGACATCCTGGGCGCACCGCCGGACGACATCGTCGTCGCGAACGGCCATGCGGGTGTGCGCGGCGATGCGGCCCGCCGTATGCCGCTCGGCGAGCTGGCCGCACGCACGAATCCGTTGCGCGGCGCCGTCAAGCCCGGCACGGAGCCAGGCCTGGAGGCGACGGCGTATTTCGGCGCCGAGCGCGGCGCGACGGCCAGTGGGGTGCACGCCATGATCGTGGACGTGGATCCGGACACGGCGATGGTGAAGATCCTGCGCTATGTCGTCGTGCACGACTGCGGCCGCGTCATCAATCCGCTCATTCTGGATGGCCAGATCCACGGCGGTGTGGCGCACGGCATCGGCAACGCGTTCTACGAGAAGCTCGTGTACGATGAGAACGGGCAGCTGCTCACGGGCTCGTTCATGGACTATCTGCTGCCCACGTCGCTCGACGTGCCGGACATCGAGACGGCGCACCACGAGACGCCTTCGCCGTTGAACCCGCTCGGCGTGAAGGGGGCGGGCGAGGCGGGTGTGATTCCGGGCGGCGCGCTGTTCGCGCAGGCCGTGGAGAACGCGCTGGCCGAGCGCGGCATCGAAATCCGCGAGATCCCGTTGAGCCCGAACCTGCTCTTCACGCTGCTCGTCGAAGCGGAGCGGCGCCCATGAAGCCGCCGCCGTTCGCGTGGTACGCACCGGACACCCTCGAGGAGGCGTTATCCCTCCTCGCCGAGCACGGCGACGAGGCGAAGGCGCTGGCCGGCGGTCAGAGCCTGATCCCCGTGCTCAACTTCCGGCTGGCGCGGCCGTCCGTGCTGGTCGACCTGAATCGAGTCGCGGCGCTGTCCGGCATCGCAGAAATCGATGGCGGCGTTCGCATTGGCGCGATGACCCGGCAACGCGAGGCGGAGCGCAGCCCATGGGTCGCGAAGCGAGCGCCGCTGCTCGCGGAGGCGCTGGTGCACGTGGCGCACCCGCAGATCCGGAACCGCGGCACCGTGGGCGGCAGTCTGGCACACGCGGATCCAGCCGCGGAGCTGCCGGCTCTGGCGCTCGCCTTCGGGACACGGTTCCGGCTCCGCCGAGGCTCGACCGAGCGCGTCCTCGAGGCAAAGGATTTCTTCCGAGGCCTGCTCACGACCGCGCTGGAGCCGGACGAGTTGCTGATTGAGATTGCGTGGCCGCCCCTTCCGCCGCGCACCGGCTGGTCCTTTCGCGAGGTCGCGCGGCGCCACGGCGACTACGCCCTGGCCGGCGTGGCGGCCGGCATCACCCTCGACGAGAGCGGCCTCTGCGCCGCCGCCCGCCTGGTCTATCTGAGCCTGGGCGATCTGC
>JBFJPA010000497.1:0-3094 GCA_041617355.1 Longimicrobiales bacterium | reverse complement strand
GGCGCGGCACGGGGCCTCGATCCCGCCGCCTTTCTGGAGCCTTCCCGTTCGCCACGGCTCTTTCTGTCCGCGCGCGCGGTGCCGGCGGGCTCCGCGCGTTTCACGCCGCCGGCGCGGAGCGGCGTAGTCCGCATCGGAGAACGTGCGGCCGGCTGGTACGCGGCGCCGGGCGATCCGCCGCCGCGCGCGGAGCTGCTGACCGATCCGGATGGCGCGGCGGCATCGTTGCCGACGTCCTGCTCAGCCGAGGGTCGGCTGCTCGATCACGTCTGGCAACTGGTCACGGAGTCGCCCGGGCAAGTCGCACGCGATTTCGAGGATGCGACGTCCTTGCCAGGCGTTTCCTCTGGACCGCTCCCGAACGGCGTCCACGTGCTCGGCGATGTCAGCCGCCTGCACATCGCGCCGAGCGCGCAGATCGAGCCCGCGGTCGTCATCGATGTTCGCAATGGACCCGTCTGGATCGGCGAAGACGTGTCCGTTCGCGCCTTCACCAGGCTGGCTGGCCCCTCCGCGATCGCAAGAGGCAGCACGCTCGCCGGTGGCGTCCTGGACGCGGTGTCCATCGGACCCGTATGCCGGGTCCACGGCGAGGTGGAAGAGACCGTGTTCCTCGGCCATTCCAACAAGGCGCATGATGGCTTTCTCGGCCACGCGTACGTCGGTAGCTGGGTCAACCTCGGCGCCCTCACGACCAACAGCGATTTGAAGAACAACTACGCGCCGGTTCGGATCTGGACGCCGAACGGCGATGTGGACACCGGGCTTCTCAAGCTCGGCTGCCTGATCGGGGATCACGCCAAGACCGGCATCGGCGTCATGTTGAACACAGGGAGCGTGATCGGAGCGGGCTCGAATCTGTTCGGCGCGGCGCAGCCGCCCCGGTACGTCGCCCCGTTCTCGTGGGGCAGCGGCGAGCGCCTGGAACGGTACCGGCTGGACCGCTTCATCGAGGTTGCCGAACGCGTCATGGCCCGTCGCAAGGTCGCGCTCACGTCCGGCGTACGCGCCGCCCTCGAGACGGCGTGGCGCTCGGCGCAGGGAGCGTGACATGCGCGTGACCGTGTTGGGCAGCGGCAGCGTGGGCAACGCCACCCTCATCGACGCCGGTGGCACCGCTCTGCTCGTCGATGCAGGCTTCAGCGGTCGCGACCTGGAAACACGACTCCGTTCCGTCGGTACGAACCCGGAAACATTGGCGGGCATCGTGGTGACGCACGACCACGGTGATCACACGCGTGGTATGGGCGTGCTCGCGCGACGCTTCAACGTGCCGTTGTTCCTGACGCCTCGCACGGCGGAGGCGTGTGCCGGGTTGCTGACCGGCGAGGAGGATGTTCGGGATTACGCCTCATCCGGCCGCTTTCGTGTCGGCGCCCTCGAAGTCGATGCGTTCCTCACCGTGCACGACGCGGTCGATCCCGTGGCCGTGGCCGTGCATCATCCGGACAGCGGCACGAAGGTGGGGATCGCGACCGATCTTGGCCGACCGACCGCGTCCGTACGTGCCGCTCTGGCGGGCTGCCATGTCCTCGTGCTGGAAGCGAACCATGATGATGCGCTGCTCTGGAGGGGTCCGTACCCGTGGTCCGTCAAGCAGCGCATCGCATCCAGCCACGGTCACCTGTCCAATCGCGCGGCCGCCTCGCTCGCCCGCGAACTGTCGCACCCTGGCCTCGTCGGCGTCGTGCTCGCTCACCTGAGCCAGCACTGCAACGATGCCGGACTCGCCCGTTACGAAGTCGGCAGGGCTCTGGACCGTGCAGGCTGGAGGGGTGAGCTCGTGGTCGCGCGGCAGGACGGACCGATCGAGCCGCTCGATGCCATCGCGCTGCGCCGTCGGCGGGGCGGCGAACAGCTCGACCTGTTCTGAGCGCCGGCGCACACCCGCCGGCGACTCACCGTCCGATCAGCCTCAATACATCGTTGCCGATCGCGAACGCCATCAGTGCGAGGATCAGCACCATGCCGACCTGCGTCAGCCGCATCCGCTGCTGCAACGAAAGCGCGCGTCCGCGCACTCCCTCGATGAGAAGGAACACGAGGTGGCCGCCGTCGAGCACGGGAATCGGCAGCAGGTTCAGCACGGCCAGGTTAACGGAGAGCAAGGCCATGAAATTGAGGAACGCTTCCGCACCGGCGCGCGCGACCTCACCACTGATCTGGCCGATCAGGAGCGGCCCGCCGATGTCACGTGCGGATTGGCGGCCGGAGAACATGCCGCCGAGGAATTCGAGCGTCAGGCGCACCCACCGCCAGGTTTCGGTCACCCCGAAACCAACTGCCGATAACACGCCCTGACGTTCTCTTGGCATCGTCAGCCGCTGCGACGGACCCTGAACGCCGATCCGACCGTAAACGCGTCCGTTGGGCAGAGTATCTGCACGAGGGACGACGGTCACATCCACGCGAGCGCCGTCGCGCTCGACGGTCAACACGACGGGTAGCCCCGGGCTCGCCTCGATCGCCGAGACGAACGACTGCCAACGCTCGACCGGCCGTCCCGCGGCCGCAACGACGAGGTCACCGTCTTCCATTCCCGCCTGGGCCGCGGGCTCGCCGGCGACGACACTGATCACTCTCGCTTCGATGGCGAAGACAGGCTCGATCGACAGCGCAAGTGCCGCTCGCGCGGAGTCCGTCTCCGGCACCTGCACACGGATCGGTGCGCCGCCTTCCACGCCGATCTCGAGAGGCCCCGGGCGGGCTGCGGAGAGTTGCAGCTGCAGGTCCGTGAAATCCCCAATCTCGCGGCCTCCGACCGTCACGATCCGCGTGCCTGGCTCGAGCGTGGCGAGCGACTCCGCGCCGATGGGCAGCAAATCCTCGCGCACACCGCCCACGACCGGCTCCGGCGCCACCCGCACGCCCCAGATCATTCCCACGACCGAAAACGTCACGAACGCGAACAGCAGGTTCATCAGCACGCCCGCGGAGATCACCAGCGCACGCGCCGGGAGCGATTTCGATTCGAAATCGCGCGGCCCGCCGGCACGCGGCGCGGCTGGCGTCGAAGCGGCGGTCGACCCGGCCTCCGAGGATCCCCCCTCGATGCCTTCCATCTCCTCCATACCGGCCATCTTCACGTAACCGC
>JBFJPA010000496.1:0-3129 GCA_041617355.1 Longimicrobiales bacterium | reverse complement strand
CGCCGATTTCGTCGCCAATGTGAGCCACGAGCTCAAGACGCCGCTCACCTCCATCCGCGGCTACGTCGAGACGCTCCTCAACGACGACTTGCCGGAACCCATGCACCGCCAGTTCCTGGAAGTCATCCAGCAGAACGCGAAACGGCTGCACGGGATCGTCGACGACCTGCTCGATCTGTCGCGGCTCGAATCCGGCGGCTGGCGGCCGGAGTTGCAGGATATCGATCCGCTCGAGCTGGCGGTGGACGTGTGGGGCTCGCTGAGCGAACGCTCGGGCCCCAAACGCATCGAATTCACGACGGTCGGGGCGCGCGACCGCGTGCGCGCCGACCCCGCCGGTCTGCGACAGGTCTTGTCCAACCTGCTCGACAACGCGATTCGGCACACGCCCGATGGCGGGCGCATCACCGTTCGTGCGATACCGACTACCGAGGAGGCCGACCCTGGCAGCCGCCGGATCCGGATCGACGTGCAGGATACCGGGTCCGGCATCCCTCGCGAGGCGCTGCCGCGCGTATTCGAGCGCTTCTACCGTGTGGACCCCGCCCGGTCCCGGGCCGAGGGCGGGACCGGCCTGGGCCTCTCGATCGTCAAGCACCTCGTCGAGAGCATGGGTGGCGATGTCGCGGCCGAAAGCGAGCTCAACAAGGGCACGAACATCCGGGTCCACCTGCCCGCATCGTAATGCGACCTTCGCCAGAACCCCGGCCGGCCGCTGCGCGTTACGCAGCTGTTACGGTCGGGAGATCCGCGCGATACCGAATCGCGCCAGACTGACTCGGAGTTTCCTGCATTCATCGTCATTCGGGGGTGTGATGCGCGTGCGTCAGGCAGGAGCCGGGTTGCTCATCGCAGGATTCGCCGTCTTGCTGGCGACGCACGGGCTGCAGGCCCAGGCGACCAACGGCGTCCAGGTCCGCGTTGGCGGATACCTGCAGGTCGAGACGGAGCTGTCGAGCCTCGGCACCGAGGCCAACGGCCGGCTCAATACGCAGCTCAACCGCGTGCGACCGCGCCTCGACTTCACACTGGACGAGTGGATCACCGGCCGCATCGAAATCGATTTCGGCCAGGGCCGCACGCGCATGCGCTACGCCCACATCGACTTCGCCGTCACCGAGGACGCGACCATCCGGGTCGGCCAGTACAAGAAGCCGTTCGGCCTGTTGCAGACAACGTCCTCCAGTACGATCCCGGTCATCCAGCGGGGCGTTCGGATCTCCGGCCTCGAGGATCGCGTCGACGCACGAGGCACACCGGTCCGCTTGCCCGACGGCGACCCGGTCCTCGGCGAGGAGCAGACGCTGCTCGACGAGTTCGGCTACCAGAGCTACGCCATCGGCCTCGGCGTGGAAGGGACGTCGGGCCGCATCACGTACGAGGCCGGCGTCTTCGATAGCCCCGCGGGCGATCCCGGCAACGGCGGCAAGGGCGGCGCCGCAGCGCGCCTCACACTGGAAGCCATGCCCGGCATCAGCATCGGCACGGGTGTCTCCTACAGCCGCCTTCGCTTCGATGGCGCGGTCGAGGATGGCACCGCCGGGTCGCTGGAGTTCGCTTTCGGCGCGACCGGCGTACCCGGGATCGGGCTCCTCGCCGAGGGCGTGCTCGGCCAGGGCGTCGGCACGGACACAAACTTCGCCGGGCTCCAAGCCATCGCGTGGCTGCACCGCGCCTTGGATGGCCGGATCGCCGGTGTCGAGCCGGTCCTGCGCGTCAGCTGGGGCGATCCCGATACCGATGGCGACGAGGACGCCGGCGTGCTGTTCACGGCCGGCCTCAACCTCTACCTGGGCGGGCGCAACCGCCTGATGCTCGACTGGGACGTCTACAAGGCGCAGAACGCGGACGTCGGGACCGAAAGCGCGCTCCGGGCACAGGCGCAGGTCCGCTTCTGACGGCAGCCGCGCCCGCGCAACCGAAACGATGCAGGAGGAGTGAAACGATGATTTATTTACGATGGATGAGTACGGCGCTGTTCGCGATCGCGGTTGCCGCGTGCGGCGGCGAGGGCGGAAGCGGACCCGCGGGTTCCGTCACCGTGGACGGATCGAGCACGGTGCACCCGATCACCGAAGCGATGGCCGAAGAGATCCAGATCGCGACCGGCGGGGCCGTACAGGTCACCATCGCGGTGTCGGGGACGGGCGGAGGGTTCAAGCGTTTCTGTGCCGGTGAGACGGACATCAGCAACGCGTCGCGGCACATCTCGGAGGCGGAGAAGCAGCAGTGCGCCGCGGCGGGCATCGAGTGGCTCGAGATCCCGGTGGCCACGGACGGCCTGACCGTCGCCGTCAATCCGGCGAACCAGTTCGCGCAGTGCCTGACCCTCGACGAGCTGAAGCGGATCTGGGAGCCGGGCAGCACCGTACGGCGCTGGTCCCAGGTTCGGGCCGCCTTCCCGGATCAGCCGCTCAAGCTCTATGGCGCCGGCACGAACTCGGGCACGTTCGACTACTTCACGGAGGCCGTCGTCGGCGAGGCGGGCGCGATCCGCAGCGACTTCACGGCCAGCGAGGATGACAACGTGCTCGTGCAGGGCGTCGAAGGCGACGCTGTGGCGCTCGGCTTCTTCGGCTACGCGTATTACGCCGCGAATCAAGGACGCATCCGCTCGGTCGCGATCGACAGCGGCAACGGCTGCGTGGCGCCCACGCCCGAGTCGGTTCGTGACGGCAGTTACGCGCCGTTGTCCCGGCCGCTGTTCATCTACGTGAAGCGGGCGGCCCTCGAGCGCGAGGCGGTCCGCTCCTTCGTGCGGTTCTACCTGGAGAACGCCGAGGCGCTCGTGCCGGAGGTCGGCTATGTACCGCTGCCCGTGGGCGACTACCAGGCTCAGCTCGCGAAGATCGGCACGGCCGGATGAGTCAGGCCGGCGGCTCGACGGCGTCCGTATGGGGTGAGGCCGGCCTCGGTCGGCGACGCGCCCGTGAGCGTTGGATCCTGGCGCTCCTCGTCGGCGCCAGCATCGTGTCCATTCTCACGACGCTCGGCATCGTCGGCGTGCTCGTGTTCGAGTCGTTGTCGTTCTTCGCCGCCGTATCGCCGATCGAGTTCCTGACGGGCACGCGCTGGACGCCGCTGTTCCGCGACCAGTCGTTCGGCGTGCTGCCGCTGCTGCTGGGCTCG
>JBFJPA010000495.1:0-3147 GCA_041617355.1 Longimicrobiales bacterium | reverse complement strand
CGGGCCACCCGCGCGGAGGCGATCCGCCGCCTGCGTGCCAGACTCGACGTCGCCGAGGACGCCGGGATCCGCCCGTTCCTGATGACGGTGCTGGACTGGCTGGGCCGGTCCGAGAGCCCGCTCGTCGTGCCCTGGATCGAGGACTTCTGGCTGGAGGACGAGGGCGTCAACCTGCCCGCGACGCGCTCCTCGGAGCGGCCCAACTGGCAGCGCGCCATGCGCCGGCTTCTCGACGACGTCTTCGCCGATCCCGAGATTGACGACCTGATCCGTCGGCTCCACGATGCGCGGCGGAGTTCGCCGGCGCCGGTACCGGAACCGTAGCCCGGAGTCCGTTCCCGGTTCACCTGCAACCTTCGGATGCACGAAATGGAAACGACCGCCGCAGCGGGTGCCACCGTCCGCAGGAAACCCCGGCTCACGTTCTGGGAGATCTGGAACATGAGCTTCGGGTTCCTGGGCATCCAGTTCGGGTTCGCGCTGCAGAACGCCAACGTCAGCCGCATCTTCGAAACGCTGGGCGCCAGCGTCGAGGACATCCCGATCCTGTGGATCGCCGCGCCGGTCACGGGCCTGGTCGTCCAGCCCATCGTCGGATACTTCAGCGATCGAACCTGGAACCGACTGGGCCGGCGCCGCCCGTACTTCCTCGGCGGAGCGATTCTGGCCTCGCTGGCGCTGGTCCTGATGCCCAACTCGCCCACGCTCTGGGTCGCGGCCGGCATGCTGTGGATCATGGATGCGTCGATCAACATCACGATGGAGCCGTTCCGCGCCTTCGTCGGCGACAATCTGCCTTCCGCGCAGCGCACGACGGGCTTCGCCATGCAGAGCTTCTTCATCGGCACGGGTGCCGTGATCGCCTCGCTGCTGCCGTGGTTCCTGAGCGGACAGCTGGGCGTGAGCAACGAGGCGCCCGCCGGCGTGATCCCCGATTCAGTGCGCCTGTCCTTCTACTTCGGCGCCGCCGTGTTCTTCGTCGCCGTGCTCTGGACGGTGTTCCGTTCCCGCGAGTACTCGCCCGAGGAGATCGCCTCGTTCGAGGAGAACCGGGAGCGTGAGGGCATCGCGGTCGAGCGGCGCACACCCGAAGCCTACGTCGAGAACGGTCGCCGGCAGGGCCGGCTCGGTCTGATCCTGACCGTGATCGGCGCCGCCGCCAGCGCGTGGCTGGCCAGCGTTGCGCTCTACCAGGTCCTGATCCTGTCGGCCGGTGTCGTGCTGGTCGGGCTGCTGCTCATGGTGGGGGGCGCACTGCAGCGTGCGGGCCGCTACGAGAACGGGTTCGTCACCATCCTGAACGATTTCCAGGACATGCCGCACACCATGAAGCAGCTGGCGTGGGTGCAGTTCTTCTCCTGGTTCGCGCTGTTCGCAATGTGGATCTACACGACGGCCGCCGTCACCCGGCACCTGTACGGCACGACGGACACGACGTCGGCGCTGTACAACGAAGGCGCGAACTGGGTGGGCGTCGCGTTCGCCGCGTACAACGGCGTAGCCGCCATCGTCGCCTTCGCGATTCCCGTGCTGGCCCGGCGCACCAGCCGGAAGATCGCGCACGCGATCTGCCTGGTATGCGGCGCACTCGGCCTGCTCTCCATCTTCGTGCTCACCGATCCGCGCATGCTGCTGGCCTCCATGATCGGCGTGGGCATCGCCTGGGCGAGCATCCTGTCCATGCCCTACGCGATCCTCACCGGTTCGCTGCCGGCCTCGAAAATGGGTTACTACATGGGCGTCTTCAACTTCTTCATCGTGATCCCGCAGATCGTGGCCGCCGCCATCCTGGGATTCTTCGTCGGCCGCTTCTTCGGGGGCGAGGCCATTTACGCGCTGCTGATCGGCGGGCTGTCGCTCGTGCTCGCGGCCGCGCTCACGCTGCGCGTCGATGACCGCGACGACGTGGCCGCGGCGGTGTCGGCATGAGCCGGGCCCGTGCCGTCCTGCTGTGCGCGGCGTTCCTGCCCGGGCTCGCGTGCGCTCCCGACCGGCCCGCCTTCGACAACGCGGGCGCGGTTGCCGCTGCCGGCGCCGTGGATCCGGCCGCGTTCTGGAACAGCGCCACGATCTATTTCCTGCTCACCGATCGCTTCGAGAACTGCGACACGACGAACGACTTCGCGCTCGGTCGTGCGCGCGACGGCGCCGTCCTGCGCAGCTTTCTGGGCGGCGATCTTGCCGGCGTGCTGCGCCGCCTCGAGGACGGCTGGTTCGACGAGCTGGGCGTCGATGCCATCTGGATGACGCCCTTCGTCGAGCAGATCCGTGGCAGCGTCGATGAGGGGACGGGGCGCTCGTACGGCTTCCACGGCTACTGGACGCGCGACTGGACCGCCGTCGAGCCCACGCTCGGCACGGTCGACGACCTGCGCACGCTCATCGACGCGGCGCACAGGCGAGGAATTCGTGTGCTGATGGACGCGGTCCTCAACCACACCGGGCCGGTGACGCCGATCGATCCGCAGTGGCCGGCCGACTGGGTACGCACCGGCCCGCGCTGCGTGTACCGCGATTACACGACTACCGTCGACTGCACGCTGGTCGACAACCTGCCGGACATCCTGACGGCGAGCACGGATCCGGTCGAACTGCCGCCGTTCCTGGTCGACAAATGGCGGAGCGAAGGCCGGCTCGACCAGGAGCTGGCCGAGCTGGACGCGTTCTTCCAGACCACCGGCTACCCGCGCGCTCCACGTTACTACATCATCAAATGGCTGACCGACTGGGTCCGCGAGCTGGGCTTCGACGGCTACCGCGTCGATACGGCGAAGCATTTCGAGGAGGCGATCAGCATCGAGCTGAAGCGCGAGGCCGAACGCGCGTTCGCGGAATGGAAGGTCGCCAACCCGGACAAGGTCATCGACGCCCTTCCCTTCTACATGATGGGCGAGGTCTACAACTACGAGCTGGGCCACGGCAGGGACTTCGACTTCGGCGACAGAACCATCGACTTCTTCGACTTCGGCTACGACGGCCTCATCAACTTCGGCTTCAAGCGGGAAGCCGCGGGACCACTCGACGATCTCTACACGCGGTACGCCGCGGCGCTCGGTACTGGGACGCTCCAAGGTGTCGCCGTGCTCAACTACGTGAGTTCACACGACGACGGGGCACCGTACGACCCCGGCCGGACCGATCCGTTCG
>JBFJPA010000494.1:0-3164 GCA_041617355.1 Longimicrobiales bacterium | reverse complement strand
CGGCTCGCCTTCGCCGACCGTGACCGCTGGGTCGCCGACCCGGCCTTCGTGGATGTGCCGGTCTCGCGCATGCTCGATCCCGCCTACGCGAAAGCCCGCGTCGGCACGCTGACACCCGGCCGCGCATTGGCGACCGTCAACTCCGGCATCTCCGGACCCGTCGCGGAGCCCATCGGTGGCGATGTGCCGGACGACGGCGACACCGTATACCTCACGGCCGTCGATGCACAGGGCAACGCCGTCAGCTGGATCCAGAGCCTGTTCGCGAGCTTCGGATCGGGCCTCCTGGATCCGCAGACGGGCATCGTACTGCACAACCGCGGCGCGCTCTACACGCTCGACGAAGCGCATCCCCAGGTCATCGAGCCCGGCAAGCGCCCGTTCCACACGCTCACGCCGCACATGGCGTTCGAAGGCGACCGGCTGGCGCTCACGTTCGGAACGCCGGGCGGCGATGGCCAGACGCAGACGCTCATGCAGATCGTGCACAATGTGATGCTGTTCGGCATGTCGCCGCAGGCCGCGATCGAGGCGCCGCGATACCGCAGTGAAGACGATCTGGAAGTCCTCGTCGAAGACCGGATCCCCGTCGCCACACAGGAAGCGCTGGCGGCCATGGGCTACGAAGTCCGTGCCATCTCGGGCTGGACCGCCACATTCGGCGGCGCGCAGATGATCCGCATCGATCCTCGCAGCGGAGCGCGCATCGTGGCATCGGATCCGCGGCGGGAGGCGTACGGCTTGGCGTACTGAACGGAAGGGGAGAGGGAGAGGGAGAGGGGATAGGGTGAGGGTGAGGGTGAGGGTAGAGGGTTCAGGGGCTGGCGTCCTTACCACTCCGGTTCCCTTGGGGATCGCGTGCGGCGTAGCAGGCCGATCAGACAAATCAGCGTCAGTGTCAGGCCGGCGGTGAAAGGAACGGGGACGAAGAACAGGCGGATGATGGCGTCCATTTGCCGGTGCAACGTGAAGCTCCAGCCGATCAACCAGACGCCGAACGCCATTCCGATCAGATAAACGACGCGCACGGCTGATCCTCCGCGTTCAGCTCCTCGCGGCGCGTGTCCAGCAGAAGAGGGCGGCGCCGACGAAGAAGGCGGTGAGTGTGATCGCGGCGAGGCGTACGCCACTGCCGAGCAGCCAGAGCACGCCGAGGATGTCGAAGTCGAAGTGCGGTCCCCACGGCAGTTTCATGCTGTAGTAGCCACCCACGATCGCGAGCAGTGCCGCGAGCGCGCCCGTGATCTGATACAAGCGACGCAGGCCCATTCGGTTCGATCCCTCCTCCTTCCAAGGGTCGGACGGAGGAGCGGGATCTTGACGTGTCTCAGCGGAACCGCAGGGTCAGGCGATGCGTCCCGTCCGCATTGTCGATCGAATGATAGGCCCAGTCGAGCGTGATGCGGTCGCCGCTGAACCCGGCGCCGAAGGTCCATGGAGGGAGGTCGGGATCGTCGGGGTCTCGCAGGCCGAAGCGGGCGGAGAACGTGCGGCCCTGAACGGGCCAGTAGGAAAGCTCGACCCCGCCGCCCGGCACGAACGTTCCGCTCGCCTCGCGCGAGACCGCCGCAGCGGCCAACAGATCGAACGGGCCGACGACCAGGCTGCGCGTAAACGCCGAGCCGAGCGTGATGCGCAGCGGCGGTGAAACATCGAGGCCGACGAAATCCGACGATGGTCCGATGTTCTGGACCGTGAGTCCCAGGTTCACGCGGCTGACCGTCAGGCCGGTCGACACATCGAACGCGGCCATCGTGGCGCCGTCACCGGCCGCGCGCTGATCGATCAGCTTGGCCGCTGCGCCCAGACGCACCCCTCGAATCCGGCGGACGTAGGACGCGACGGCCACCTGCTCGGCCACCGTCTCCGGGCCGCTCCGCGCCAGCGCACTTTCCTCGACACCGCCAATCAAGTCAAAGGCGGAGACCCCGTATTCCGCCGACAACAGGCCGAGGCCCACACGGCCGCCCCACCACTCCGCAGCCGCCGCCAGCGAAACCGTCGTCCCGGCGCCGCCGTAGCGCTGGATACCGAGCGAAACTCCGGAGCCGGTCGATAACGCCGGGTTGTAGAACAGCGCCGCGGCGTCCGAGCTGCCCAGGGCAAACGCCCCGCCCATGGCCAGCGCCCGGGCATCCGCGGGCAGCTGCAGGACGATCGGCGCGTGCTCCCGTTCCTGGGCGGCGCCCATGCTCGGGAGAAGGACGATGAGCATCGGGGCAAGCAGGTTCCGCATGGGTGCAGTTCGTTCCCCTTCGCGCGGATGGGTCGTAGCTCGACGGGCGGGCGGGCGTGAAGGTAAGCCGGGTGACCGGTCAGACAAGGCCAAAGCAACGGCGAGGCCCCCTTCACGTGTCGAACCCAGTAGAGCAGCGGATTCGTCCATTCCTCGGCAGAGATCGTTTCGCCCCTCGTGGTGTCCGGCTCCGGGACAGGCGAGTCCCGCAGTCGGGAGAGCGGGCCTGAAACGTTTGGTGTTGATTTCTGTAAGGCGTTGCCACGAAACCATTTCAGGATCTGGACACCGATGGCACGACCCTTACGTCCCATTGTGATCGGCCGGCCGGCCTCGCGCCGTGTCGGACCTGCCGCCTCGCAGCAAGGAGCCAACCAATGAGGAAGTGGGGGATCATTCCGCTTCTGGTGTTGCTCGTCGGGATCCTCGGCGGCGGCACGCTGCCGCCCAGCACCTTCGGAATCTCGGCAGACGAGATCCGCGTTCGCGCCGCCGTGATGGACTACGTCGAAGGGATCTACGAGCGGGACGCGGAGCGGCTGGCGCAGGCGCTGCACCCGGAGGCGAAGCGTCATGCGCAGGCGACGCGCGACGGAGAAGGCGCCGGCAATACGCTGGACCGCGACGACCTGATCGGCCTGGCGGCGGCGCGGATCTGCGACGCGCGCTTGCCGCGCAAAGGACCTAAGCGCGTCCTGATCTACGAGCTGCGCGACAATGTGGCCGCCGTGAAGCTGACGGCCGCGTGGGGCGTGGATCTGTTGCACCTGGCGAAGGAAGAAGGTCGGTGGCGCATCATCGGCATCGTCGGCACCGCGCCCCGCTCGTTGTTGCCCGAGACCGACGTCGTCTGAGCAGAACGCGACCCGGACGCATGCCGGGGATTCGCTGAAGCGGCGCCCACCGACCGGTCCGGTCGGCGGGCGCT
>JBFJPA010000493.1:0-3185 GCA_041617355.1 Longimicrobiales bacterium | reverse complement strand
GCCTCCATGACCTCGCGGATCTGGTCGAACGCCCAGTCCAGCTCCTCGCGCTTGATGACGAGCGGCGGCGCGAAGCGGATCACGTTGTCATGCGTCTCCTTGCAGAGCAGGCCTTTCTCCTTCAGTGCTTCGCAGTACGGCCTCGCCTTCTGATCCAGCTCGAGGCCGATCCACAGCCCGCGGCCACGGACCTCCTTGATGTGCGGGTTGCGCAGCGTGCCCAGCCGCTCCATGAAATGGGCGCCCAGCTCGGCGGACTTCGCGGGAAGATCCTCGTCGACGATCACACGCAGCGCCGCCTGCGCAATCGCACACGCGAGCGGGTTACCGCCAAAGGTGCTGCCGTGGTCCCCCGGCGTGAACACGTCCATGATGTCGCGCCGCGACAGGAACGCCGAGACCGGGTAGAACCCGCCGGAGAGCGCCTTGCCCACGATCAACCCGTCCGGCATCACGTCCTCGTGCTGGTACGCGAACATCTTGCCCGTCCGGCCCAGGCCCGACTGGATCTCGTCGAGGATGAAGAGCACATCGTGCGCGCGGCAGATCTTCGCCGCTTGCTCGAGGAAGCCCTCAGGCGGAATCTGGATGCCCGCTTCGCCCTGGATCGGTTCGACGACGAACGCGCAGGTGTCCGGGGTGATCGCACGCTCGAGGGCGGCCGCATCACCGAATGGGATCACCGTGAAGCCGGGCGTGAACGGGCCGAACCCCTTGCGGTACTGCGGCTCCGTCGACGCCGACACGATGGTGATCGTGCGGCCGTGAAAATTGTCCCGGCAGACGATGATCTGTTGCTTGCCGTCCGCCACGCCCTTCACCTGATGGCCCCATTTCCGCGCGGCCTTGAACGCCGTCTCCACCGCCTCCGCGCCCGAGTTCATCGGCAAGGCCACGTCCAGGCCCGAAATCTCGTGCAGCAGGGCGTAGAGCCGGGGCAGCTGGTCGTTGCGAAAGGCGCGGCTGGTCAGCGTGACCCGCGCCATCTGGGCCGCGGCCGCCGACCGAATGGCCGGGTGGCAGTGACCCTGGTTCACCGCCGAATAGGCCGCCAGAAAGTCGAGATAACGGCGGCCCTCGACGTCCCACACCCAGACCCCCTCCGCGCGGTCGATCACCACGTCGAGCGGGTGGTAGTTGTGGGCGCCGAGCGAGTCTTCGATCGCGATGAAGTCGGAAGCGGTCCGCGGCGAGGATTCCACGATGGTCGTCATTTGGGCTCCGTCCCGATTGTCGGTGTGGCGGGGAAGCGGTAGGCTCAAGATGGCGCGACCGGACGGGCCGGCGCCAGCGCGGGGGCCACCGCCGGAACCGTTGTGCACGGCTTCGTGTACGGCAGATCGTCGATCCTCCTCCCCCTGGGGACGGGTAGTCATGCTCACGCACGCGTCGATCCTGCGAAAGGTGGCGGCCGCGGTGCTCAGCGCCGCGGTACTCGCGGCGGGGGTGCTGATGCCGGCGCTGGATCGGGACACCGGTGTCGCGACCGCCCGGTTCGACGTTTCCCATGATGGCCCGTGCGGGCCGCTCCCCCACAACCACGCGTACTGCGTCGTTCTCGCGGCCAGCTCACAGCTGGCCGTGCCGCAGCAGCTGCCCGTGTTCTCGGCACCGGTGCGGGTCGAGACCGGGCTGCCGACGGCTGCCCGGCGCGCAGCGCGGTTCGAAGCCGCGACCCACCGCTCCCGCGCCCCTCCGCGCGTCTGACTGGCCCCGCGCCGGTCGATCCAATTTCGAAATACAGCAGGCAGTGCACCCGAGCGGGTGCGGATCGTCCCATTACCAGGAGGGTCTTTGCGAGGGCGAGGGCCGCGAACGCGGCCGATGATGCGGATCGCAGCCACCATACTGTTCACGGCACTGTGGTTTCCGGCGGGTGCTTCGGCGCAGGCGCCCACGCGCGCGACCGTGGATTCGCTGCGTGCGGAGATCGCTCGGCTGCAAGCGCAGCTGGACAGCCTGCGTGCTCGTTTGGGCGCGGGCGCCGTGCCCGGCGAACCGTCCGCGGATTCGCTCGGTGACGCGCTGGCCCGCATTCGCGCCGCCGCCGCGGCCGCCGTCGCGGCCGACACGGCCGCACGACCGACGCCGACGGTGCAGGAAGGCGAGTTCGTCGGCCGTCAGCGGAATCTGAACATCCTGAATCCCGAGATCAGCGTGACGGGCGATGTGCTCGCGTTCGTCAATTCGGAGAATCCGGGTGGAGACAACTTCGTGGCGCGCGAGTTCGAGGTCGCGTTCCAGTCGAATCTGGACCCGTATTCGCGCGCGAAGATCTACGTGGCACATCACGTCCCGGGCGGCGAGATCGAGCCGTTCGAAGCGGAAGGTGGAGACACGCACGGCGAGGAAGGCGAGATCGAGATCGAAGAAGGCTACGTCGAGTGGGTGAACCTGCCGGGCGGCCTGGGTGTGACGCTGGGCAAGTTCCGGCAGCGGTTCGGCCGGCTCAACCGCTGGCACTCTCACGCCCTGCCGGCGCAGCAGCTGCCGCTTCCCTACCTGGCGTTTCTCGGCGAAGAAGGTCTTTCGCAGGCGGGCGTGTCCGTGCACTGGCTGGCGCCGATCCACGGCGCGGGCACGTACGAGATCTGGACCGAGGTCACGCGCAGCTCTTCGGCGGCCGCGTTCGGCGAATCCCATCGTATCGGCGTGCTCGGCCATGTGAACGCCTTCTGGCAACTCTCGCCGACCACGTACTTCGAGCTCGGCGCGACCGGCGTGCTCGGACCGTACGCCGGAGACAGTGACGCGGGCGAAGAGCTCGCGGCCGATTTCGGCAGCCGGATCTGGGCATTCGATTTCACGCTCGACTGGACACCGCCAGATCGCGCGAAGTACCGGCAGGCGATGGTGCACGGCGGTCTCGCGTGGAGCCGGCACGATGTGGCGGGACTGATCGAGGAGACGGCGTTCGGCGGCTTCGTCATGAGTGAGGTCCGACTGGGCCGGCAATGGCTGGCCGGCGGACGGTTCGAATACACGGAGAATCCGCTGGACGCACGGGAGAGCACGTGGCTCGCCGGTCCGACCTTGACGTGGTGGCAGAGCGAGTGGGTCCGGGTCCGCGCCGAATACCAGGTCGTGGACCGGCCCGGCGGCCGCTTCGGCCAGTTCGTGCTGCAAACCACGTTCGCCATGGGCCCGCACAAACACGAAACGTACTGAGTCGGGCTGGGGCTGGG
>JBFJPA010000492.1:0-3190 GCA_041617355.1 Longimicrobiales bacterium | reverse complement strand
CGTCGTGCCGTTCGTGCCCCGGGTCTTCTGTGCGCCGGCCACTGCGAACGGGATCACCTGGATGTTGCGCCCCGGCTTCACGCCCGCCAGCCCGTCCAGCACCGCGTACCGCGAGGCCTGCGCGATGCCGCCGCGGAATCGTTGCGGGATGTGCGGCCAGTACACCTCTTCGTTCTTGCGGCGGATCGAGCGGTACAGGGCGATGCCCATGCGCGGCGCCTGGGTGCGCGCGAACCGGATGGTCGTGAATGGGATCGCGACTTCCAGGACCCAGCCCTCCTCCGTGACCCGGCCCTCACTGTAGTAGACGCCTTCCCAGTTCCAGTCGGAAAGGACGTTTCGCTCGTCGGAGAAGAGGGCGTCGCCCTGCGTGCCGAAGGCGTTCAGCTCGAAGATGTAGCCGTTGCGGTCGTCGTCGTAGGTGTCGAGCGCGATGATGACGCGGTCGTCCTGGTCGATCCGGCCCTCCCGGTGGAGGATGCTGCGGCGGATGCGGTCCGGCTCGCTGTCGTAAAGCGTGAATCCGAAATACAGGGCCCGGTCGTCGTATGCGATGCGAACCTCGGTCCGCTCGGTCGGGGTACCACCGTCTACGGGCTCTCGCTGGACGAAGTCGGTAATCGGTGGCAGCGTCGCCCAGAAGTCTTCGTCGAGGACACCATCGATGCTGGGCGCCCGTTCGATGCGGACGGCCCGGGCCGTCCGGTCCCGACCGTTGGCGCCCTCCCGGTCGGCCGCGCCTTCCTGTGCGGAGATCGGGGCCGCGAGGAGGATCGCGGCGAGAACCGGGATGGACATGAGACCGGGGCGGCGCACGTCACGGCCCCGTCGCATCGTTCGTTTCATTCAGGGTCGGTCCAAGATCGAGTCGCGAGTTCGGCCGGAAATGAGGGGTTCTTCATCGGCCGCGGAAGGGATGTGGGCCGGACGCCCCGGACGTGACCACGAATCAGGTCAGGCGTGCCGCGACCACATCCGGCTCCAGCCCGTGGACTTCGATTCGCTTCGTACGCGCCGAGCCGCCGGCCGCGAGTCGGATCGAGGTCCGGCCGACATGGAGCCGGCGGGCCAGGTATCGGATCAATTCGGCGTTCGCTGCGCCCTGGACGGGTTGTCCTGAGACGCGCACGCGCAACGCGCCCTCCCACTCGCCGGCCAGTTCCGTACGCGCGGCTCGAGGTTGCACGCGCACGCGGAAGCGGGTGCCTCCAGGAACGGATTGAAAGACTACGCCGTCGTCGTTTACAGCATCGGAGTCCGTCATGATCATCAACTCCCGGCCCGTAGCGGCCGCCCTCGAGGCGCTGCTCGTCCTCTCGGTCGCCGCCTGCGGTGCAAAGTCGGGGCCGCTGCCCCTCAGCCGCGAGACCGACGAAGAGCGAGCACGCCAGTCCGCGCTTACGGTCATCGAGGGCGACCGGCTGCAGGCCGCGATCGAATCCGGCGCGACGATTCCCGAGATCCTGAGCACGCGCGTACCGAGTCTGCGCAAAGTCTACGCCGGCAATCTCGCGACGGAGTGCCCGGTCTTCGTGCTGCGCGGCAACGCCAGCATCACGCAAATCACCGTGCCGGACATCTACGTGGACAACTCGCGCGCGAACGACTCTTGTGTGCTGTACACGTTGGTCGCGCAGCAGCTCCGCGCGATCGAGGTGTACGCCAGCGGCGCGGCGCCCGTCGGCATCGCGATGCGCGCGAACACCGGGGGCGCGATCGTGCTGCGGACGAAGGTGGCGCACTAAGGGGTACCGGCCGAGGGGGAGCGGCGTGACCGTTCCCTCTCAGAACACCCGCACCTGGAATCGGAACAGCCGCCCCGGCTGCGGCAGACCGCACTGATCGTAGACCGCGGTGTCACCGAGGTTGTCGACGCCGGCCCGGACTTCCACTCGAGAAAACGGATTGCCGCGGAAGGCAAACGCGCGGGACACGTCGGCGTTCCAGAACGTGCCGGCCGCGAGCTCGCGATCGCCGCCCGTGTCCGGGTCGAGGCAGAACTGCGATCCCATGTACCGGGCCTCGGCGCGGGCACCGATGCCGAGGACGAGCGGGAAGCGGACGTGCGCGCTGCCGAACAGCTCGGGCAGGTTTTCCGGCTCGCGCGACGTCGTCGAAGCCGGGTCCCTCAGCTCGACGTTCTGGAGCGTCAGATCTGCGGCGAAGCCGACGCGGCCGACCGTTTGTGAGAGGAGCAGCTCGACGCCGACGCTGCGCACCTCGTCGGCGTTGACGCGCTGGCGCCGGCCGTTCGGCAGGCGGATGCGGCGGATCGCGTCGCTCAGGCCGTGCCGGAACGCGACGGCCTGCAATTCGCCGCTGCCGAGCCGCGTCGTCAGCCCGGCCTCGACCGCGACCAGGTGCTCGGGCACCAGGTTCGGATTCGGCTCGAACCGATTCAGGGACTCGGAATACAACTCGCGCAATGCCGGGAAACGACCGCGTCGGCTGGCGCCAGCATGGAACAGGACATCGCCGCCCCGGTTCGCTGCCGTGATGCCCGCCCGGACCCCCCAGTCCGTCAGCGCGTCGAGCGGCTCCCGACCCCCCGTCTCTGGCGTGTCACCGACATCCAGCGCGGCACCCACGCTGAGCCGGACCGCACTCAGCGAGCCCCGTCCGCCTTCGACGAGCCGCCAGACGGACTCGCCTCCTACGCTGAACAGACGCTGCCGGTACGACGCCACGGCCCCGCTGATGTCGGCGTCGTGGTTGATGTCGGCGTACGTCAGGGCCGCGCGCAGATCGGCCCGCGCCCCGAGAGTATGGTCCGCCAGCAGACGCAACGTGAACGTGCGGTCATCCCCGTCCTCGAACCCGTTCATCACATCATAGGCGCGCGACGCGTAGGAATCGATCTCGGTACGACCCACATCGACGCCGAAGCTGGCCTCGACGTCGCCCCGCCCGAATGGCGTCTGCCGATCACCGGTTCCGCCGGACGCGACCGCGATGAGGCGGGAGATGCGCGGGTACCGCCAGAACCGCGGCTGGGCCACGCCGAGCTCTGCGGCGATGCCACGCTCGGCGTTGTAGCCGGATCCGGAGAACGAGAACCAGCCGCCGCCTTCGCCGCGATATCGGGTCGCGAGGAACCCATCGATGTTGCGGACATCCGTGTTCAGCCGGAGACCCGGATCGGACGCGGGCGCGGGCTCGACGACGCCCGACGCCAGCGGCGTGCCCGGCG
>JBFJPA010000491.1:0-3241 GCA_041617355.1 Longimicrobiales bacterium | reverse complement strand
TGCTTGCCGCCGTCGGTGAAGTGCCACGGCCGGCGCCGGAACGTCCACATGCCGGCGTATACGTTGCGCGGGTTGGACAGGTCGATGTCGAGGTCGGAGCAGCCCGTGTCCTGGTCGAGGTAAAGCACCTTCTTCCAGGTCGCGCCGCCGTCCGTCGTCTTGAAGACGCCGCGCTCGTCGTTCGGGCCCCACTCCTTGCCCAATGCACACACGAGCGCGATGTCCGGGTTCTTCGGATCGACGACGATGCGCTTGATACGCTCCGTGTTGCGCAGGCCGACGTGCGTCCACGTACGTCCCGCGTCCGTCGACTTCCACACACCGAGCCCGTACGACACCGAGTTCCGCGGATCGCCCTCGCCCGACCCGAGCCAGAGCACGTTGGGATCCGAGGGTGCGACTGTGATCGACCCGACCGAATACGCCTCGGCGTCCTGCCACTGGCCCTCGAACGTGGTGCCGCCGTTCGTCGTCCTCCAGAGACCGCCGTCCGCGCCGCCGACCCAGAACGTCTTCACGTCCCCGGGGATGCCCGCGATCGCGGTCACCCGGCCGCCCATGTTCGCAGGCCCGATCTCCCGCCACCGTAACGACTTCAGCGATTGTGCGATGGCCTCCGGCGCCTGCGCCGGCAGGGGCGATGTCGATGTCAGCAGAACGAGCGTCAGCGCCGGGGCTACCAAGCGGCGCAGAGTCGCGGCAGGCATACGGGCCTCCGATTGTGGTGGGATGTGCGCCGCTGATCTTGCCATGCCGCGGGGGGTGTGTCCAGATCTGGATTCGGGCTGGGGCTGGGGCTCGGCTGGGGCTCGGATGCACGCGTTTCGAGCTTGCGAAGCCGATGAATACGCGTCGAGCCGCGTTGCGGCCCAGCACGAACCCCCCGCCGATTCGATGAATCGGCGGAGCTTGAAGTGCCCATCAAAATACTTGACGGCACACTATAGGGTGTCACACTATATAACGAGACCCTTAACTGCCGGAGCTGTGCCATGAGCCCTGCCGACCTGCCACGCGCACCGCTGACCCACGTCGTCTACCACGTCCTGCTCTCCCTCGCCAACGAGGCCCGTCACGGCTACGGGATCATCAAGGACGTTTCCGACCGCACGGACGGGCGGCTCGAGCTGGAGGCGGGGACGTTGTACGCGGCGGTGAAGCGGCTGCGCGATGACGAGTGGATCGCGGAGGTGCCGGCGCCGGCCGAGACGGACGCCCGGCGGCGCTACTACGCGATCACGGCGACGGGTCGCGAGGCGCTGCGGGAGGAGTCCGAGCGGCTCGCCGAGCTCGTGCGGCTCGCCCGCGATGCGCGTGTGTTGCCGACGGTGGAAGGGCGGGCCTGACATGGCGCCGTGGGGATATCGCGCGCTGCTGCACGTCCTGCCGCGGGAGTTCCGCAGGGAATTCGGCGACGAGATGTGTGACGTGGTGCAGGAGCAGCGCCGGTCGCTGGCCTCGCCGGCGATGGGCGCGCGCGTGCGTTTCTGGGCGCGGCAGTCGTATGCGGTGGTGCGGGAGAGTATGACGTTGAGGCTCGGCGGTGTGCCGGTTCGGCGCCGCCAATCAAATCGACGACGGAGCGGACCGATGGACGGACTGGTGAAGGATGCGCGTCACGCCGTGCGCTCGTTCCGGCGTCATCCGGGCTTTGCGGCGATCACGATCCTCACGCTGGGCCTCGGCATCGGTGCGACGACGACGATTTTCAGCGCCGTGCAGGCGGTCCTGTTCCGGCCGCTGCCGTATGCGGACTCGGAGCGAGTCGCGGTCGTGTTTCAGACGAACTCGGAGACAGGTGAGCGGGGTCGCGGGACGTCGGCGGCGAACATGCGCGACCTCGGCGAGTCCGCCGAGCGGCTGGCATACGCGTCGGTCGCGGAGCCGTGGAGCCTGGATCTTCAGCACGAGGACCGCGCGGAGAGTCTGCGCACGTGGGCGGTTTCCGCCGGGTTCTTCGAAACGATCGGCACCAGCGCCATGCTGGGACGGACGTTCCTGGCTGACGAATACGTCGCGGGCAACGAGAAGGTCGTTCTGCTCGGTCACCAGAGCTGGTTGTCGCGGTTCGGCGCGGACCGGTCGATCGTGGGTCGGGTGCTGACGCTGAACAACGAGCCGTACCAGGTGGTGGGCGTGTTGCCGCCGAAGTTCCGCTTCCCGGACCGTGCCGAGCTTTGGATTCCGCGGCCGGACGCCGCGTACGACCAGCAGAGCCGGTCGGCCGACTTCATGACCGGCATCGTGCGGCTTGCGCCCGGTGTATCGCTGACACAGGCGGAGCAGGACGTGGACCGCGTGGCGGGTGTGCTGGCGCAGACGTATCCGCAATCGAACACGCGGATCGGGTTCGATCTCGTGCCGCTGCGCGGTTTCCTGCTGGGCGATGTGCGGACGCCGCTGCTCGTGCTTTTTGGCTCCGTGGGGTTCGTGCTGCTGATCGCGTGTGCGAACGTGGCGGGCCTCATGCTCGCACGCGGCGCACAGCGGCAACGCGAGTATGCCCTGCGCAGCGCGCTGGGCGCGGGCAAGGGGCGGCTCTTCGCACACGTCACGATGGAGAGTCTGGTTCTGGCGTTGGCCGGCTGTGCGCTGGGCGTGGCGTTGACCTACGTGGGCGTCGGTATCGTGCAGTCGCTCGGGCCCGACCATCTGCCGCGCATCGACGAGCTGAGCATCGACGGCTCCGTGCTCATCTTCGCGGTGGCGTGTGCCGGATTGAGTGCGTTGCTGGCAGGGCTGGTCCCGTCGGCGCAGCTGTCCCGCCCGGACCTGCGCGGAACCCTGAGCGAGAGCACGCGCGGTACGCTGGGTAGCCGGCGGGGCCGGATCCTGCGCAAACAGCTCGTGGTGGTCGAAGTCGCGTGTGCGGTCGTGCTGCTGATCGGCGCCGGCTTGCTGTTCAAGAGCTTCGCCGTATTGCTCGACGAAGATCTCGGCTTCGACCCGGCGAATCGCGTGGCCATCCAGGTGTTCGCCTACGACGGATACGCGGACGCGGCGGCCCGCGCCAACTTCGTCAATGCCAGCATCGCCAACATGGAAGCCATTCCCGGTGTCGACGCCGTCGCACTGACGACCAGCGTGCCGAGCGCGACGGACGCGACCATCGCGAGCATCGACATCGACGCGCCGTTCGTCATCGATGGACGCGTTCGGCCGCCGGACGGTCAGGCACCGCTCGCGGCGACGTCCTCGGTTTCGCAGCGTTTCTTCGAGGTCATGGACATCCCGCTCGTCG
>JBFJPA010000490.1:0-3257 GCA_041617355.1 Longimicrobiales bacterium | reverse complement strand
GACCGTGCCGCCGGTGCCGACGCCGGCCACGAATGCATCCACGCGGCGGCCCCGTCCCTCGAGCTGGTACCAGATCTCCGGGCCGGTCGTCTGCTCGTGTGCGGCGACATTGGCATCGTTCGAGAACTGGTGCGGCAGGAAGACGCCTCCGCGGCTGGCCGCCAGCGCGTCCGCCAGAGCGATCGAGCCGAGGAACCCTCCCTGCTCGTGGCTGACCGGCTCGATCGCTGCGCCGAACCCGCGGATCAGGTCGCTTCGTTCCCGGCTCATCCAGTCCGGCATGAAGATCGTGACGGGATGGCCGAGCGCACGGCCGATGGCGGCAAACGAGATGCCGGTGTTGCCGCTGGTCGCCTCGGCAATCGTGTCGCCCGCCGCGATCGAGCCCTCCGCATACGCGCGCTGCAAGACGTGCAGCGCCATGCGGTCCTTGATGCTGCCCGTGAGATTGAAGGTCTCGGCCTTCGCATAGAGCGTGCGACGCTTGCCCTCGAAGCGGCAGTCGATGGCGAGCAGGGGCGTGTTGCCGACCGAGCGGGCCAGCCCGCGGAAGACCATCTCGCGCGTCAGATCGCCCAGGCTCGTCGCCACACGTCCTCCGCCGGTTCGGGTGCCGTCGCCCAACATCGCGCGACGCCGACCGCCTCCGCAACACGACGGCGTACGCGGCCGTCACCGTGTTTCCCACGACTCCGCCGTCCGGGATTTCCCCCTTGCCCATGGGTATGGCCCGGGCCGTACCGTGGGCGGAAGGCGGCGAAGACGTCCGTTCCGGCCGGTCCGGCATGCCGGGCGGTGCGCCGACGCAACAGGATGGCTTGGCAGAACGGCCCGCACACACGATTCTACCAGGATTCCCCCCGGGCGAACGCGTCGGGCGGGCCATGAGACGGAGGCATGCGTCCTGCTGAGAGGGCGGTGACCTTGAGCGGAGGGAGATCGTGAGCACGTTCGACGACCAGTTCGAGAAGGTTCGCACCGAAGACGGATTCCTCGCCGCGCTCGACCAGAGCGGCGGCAGCACGCCGAAGGCGCTCAAAGCCTATGGCGTCAAAGACGGCGCTTGGTCCAACGACGACGAGATGTTCGCGCTCGTGCACGCGATGCGGGCGAGGATCATCACGAGCCCGAGCTTCGATGGCGACCGCATCCTCGGCGCGATCCTCTTCGAGAACACCATGGATCGCGACATCGAAGGGCAGCCGACGGCGGACTACCTGTGGAAGGTGAAGCGCGTCGTCCCGTTTCTGAAGGTCGACAAAGGCCTGATGGCGGAAGAAGACGGCGTGCAACTCATGAAGCCGATCACGAATCTCGATGCGCTCCTCCAGCGGGGCCGCGCGAAGAACGTGTTCGGTACGAAGATGCGCTCGGTCGTGAACCACGCGAATGCGAAGGGCATCGCCGCAATCGTCAAACAACAGTTCGACGTCGGCCGGCAGATCCTCGCCGCCGGACTCGTGCCGATCCTCGAGCCGGAAGTCGACATCCACTGTCCGGACAAGGGCGACGCGGAAGTGCTCCTGAAGACGGAGATCCTGAAGCATCTCGACACACTCGGCGCGGACCAGCACATCATGCTGAAGCTGACGCTGCCGGACGAGGACGGCTTCTACAGTGACGTGATCGAGCACACCAACGTGCTCAAGGTCGTCGCGCTGTCCGGCGGCTACACGCGCGAGGAAGCGAACGACAAGCTGGCGCGCAATCACGGTATGGTCGCGAGCTTCTCGCGCGCACTGGTCGAAGGCCTCTCCGCGGACATGTCCGACCACGAGTTCAACGAAGCGCTGGACGCCTCCATCGACAGCATCTTCCAGGCGTCCTGCACGTGACGTGAAGGGCCCGGCGGCGTTGGTCCCGATGGACGCCGCCGGCGCCGAACCCCCATGACCGCCATCACCTGCATCGAAGACCTGCGCCTGCTCGCCCGGCGCCGCGTGCCACGCATGTTCTACGACTACGCGGACTCCGGGTCGTGGACGGAGACGACGTACCGCGCCAACGAGGCGGACTTCCAGAAGATCAAGTTGCGCCAGCGCGTGGCCGTCGATACGAGCGATCGCAGCGTGCGCACGACGATGATCGACGAGGATGTGGCCATGCCGGTCGCGCTGGCGCCGACGGGTCTGGCCGGCATGCAGCACGCCGACGGCGAGATCAAGGCCGCTCGTGCGGCGGAGGCGTTCGGCGTGCCGTACACACTGTCGATGATGAGCATCTGCTCGATCGAGGACGTCGCGGCGAACACGACGCGGCCGTTCTGGTTCCAGCCCTACATGCTGCGGGACCGGGACTTCATGGAACGCGTGATCGGGCGGGCGGCGGCGGCGAACTGTTCGGCGCTCGTCATGACGCTCGACCTGCAGATGCTCGGGCAGCGCCACAAAGACATCAAGAATGGACTCTCCGCACCTCCCAAGCCCACCCTTCGGAATCTGCTGAACCTGTTGACGAAGCCACGCTGGTGCCTCGGCATGCTGGGCACGAAGCGAAGGCAGTTCGGCAACATTGTCGGTCACGTTCATGGCGTCAGCGACATGACGTCGCTGGCGGCGTGGACCGCCGAACAGTTCGACCCGACGCTGAGCTGGAAACACGTCGAGTGGGTGCGCAAGCTCTGGCCGGGCAAACTGATTCTGAAGGGGTTCATGGAGGTCGAAGACGCGCGCATCGCCGTCGCGAACGGCGCGGACGCGATCGTCGTCAGCAACCACGGCGGCCGTCAGCTGGATGGCGCGCCGTCCAGCATCTCCGCCCTTCCCGCCATTGTCGCTGCCGTCGGTGATCAGATGGAGGTCTGGATGGATGGCGGCATCCGCAGCGGGCAGGACGTGTTCAAGGCCGTCGCGCTCGGTGCGCGCGGCACGCTGATCGGCCGCGCGTACCTGTACGGCCTCGGCGCGCTCGGCCAGGCCGGCGTCACGAAGAGCCTCGACATCATCTACAAAGAGCTGGACACGACGATGGGCTTGTGCGGCCGAACGCGCATCGAGGACGTGGACGAGAGCGTGATCGTTACGGGAACTGCTCCGGGCTGAGGCCGCGCACGGGGTCCACGGCACGGCTGCCCTGCCCGATCTGCCGCTCGGCACGGGTCCGCGCACGCTGCTCCGGGAACCCGACCGAATGCATCCCGATTGGCGACGAAGATCGGTTTCCGACCCATCGCTGTACGGCGGCTCGCCCGTCTCCGCTCGCTTCGCTCCTTGCCTGGACCGCTTCGGTGCGACACTGTGAGAGAGCATCCGGTGCAG
>JBFJPA010000489.1:0-3309 GCA_041617355.1 Longimicrobiales bacterium | reverse complement strand
GGTGCGCCGGCGCCGGCGCACGGCTCGGATCGGAGCTTCGCGCGGCCCGTCGTCGTGCTCAGCAAATGCCTCGAGGTCGAGGCCTGCCGATACAATGCGCAAATCGTGCGCAGTCATTTCGTGCGGCGTCTCGATCCGTGGGTCGACTTCGTGCCGGTCTGCCCCGAGGTCGAGATCGGGCTCGGCGTGCCGCGCGATCCGATCCGGCTGGTGCAGATCGATGGCGCGACCCGACTCGTGCAACCCTCGACCGGGCGCGACCTGACCGATGCAATGGACGCGTTCGCCGCGTCGTTCCTCGATGGCCTGACCGACGTCGATGGATTCCTGCTGAAGAACCGCTCGCCATCGTGCGGCATCAAGGACGTGAAGGTGTACGCCGGCCTGGCCAAGGCACCGCCCGTCGGCAAGGAGCCCGGTCAGTTCGGCCGTCGCGTCCTCGAGCGGTTTCCGGGGCTCATCGTCGAAGATGAGGGCCGTCTGCACGACCCGGCCATTCGCGCGCACTTCCTCACGGTGTTGTTCCTGCGCGCGGAGCTGCGCGCCATCCGAGAGCGCGCTCGCATGCGGGACCTGGTCGAGTTCCACACGATCAACAAGCTGCTCCTCATGGCCTACGATCAACGCGGGCTGCGCGCGCTCGGCAACATCGTCGCGAACCGCGAACGGCTGCCGTTCGACGCCGTGCTGGGCGCGTATCTCGACCAGTTCGATGCGACGGTGGCGCGGATGCCCCGCCGTTCGGCCGTCGTGAATGTGGCACAGCACGCGTTCGGCTACTTCTCGAAGGCGCTGAACGCGCGGGAACGCCAATACTTTCTCGACCTGCTCGAGCGCTATCGGACCCGGCGCGCGGGACTCACCTCCATCACCAGCGTGCTCACCGCCTGGATCGCACGTTTCGACGAGCCGTACCTTTCGACGCAGTCGTTCTTCGAGCCGTACCCGCGACCGCTCGCCGTCATGGACGAGGTGTGAGCTCGGACGGCACGACGGCCCGCACGCCCCGCCTCGCGGAGACCCTCCGCCTTGCCGGTCGCTCGCTCCGCCACCGCAATTTCCGGCTCTTCACGGTCGGCCAGTCCGTCTCCGTCATCGGCACCTGGATGCAGCAGGTTGCCATCGGCTGGCTGGTCTATCGCCTGACGGACTCGCCGTTCCTGCTCGGCCTCGTCGGCTTCGTCAGCCATGGTCCGGTCTTCCTGCTCGCGCCCATCGCCGGCGTCGTCGCCGACCGCTTCGATCGACGCCGCATCGTCATCATCACACAGGTCTTGATGATGCTGCAGGCCTCGCTGCTCGCGATCCTCATTCTGACCGACACGATCACGGTCGCCTGGATCATCGGGCTGATGGCGGTTCTGGGGGCGTTGAGCGGATTCGACATTCCGGCACGCCAGGCGTTCCTCACCGAGATGGTCGGCGGCCGCGACGACCTGCCCAACGCAATCGCGCTCAATTCCTCGATGTTCAATGCGGCGCGCCTGGTCGGGCCGGCCATCGCGGGCTTCGTCATTGCTGCGGTTGGCGAAGGCATCTGCATCCTGATCAATGCGGTCAGCTACATTGCCGTACTGGCATCGCTGGGCATGATGCGGTTTCCGGGTCGGCGTCGGCCGACGGCGACGGGGGCGATGCTCGGGCACCTGGCGGAGGGATTCCGCTACGCGTTCGGCTTCGGTCCGATCCGCGCGATCCTCGGACTCGTGGCGCTGACCAGCCTGGTGGGCGTACCCTTCTCCGTGCTGCTTCCCGTGGTCGCCACCAATGTCCTGGGTGGTGACGCGCGGACGCTCGGCCTGTTGCTGGCGGCGACGGGCCTCGGCGCCCTTGCCGGCGCCCTGTTCCTCGCCTCGCGGCGGACCGTCCGTGGGCTCGGCCGACTCATCGTCTTCGCGGGAGCCTTGTTCGGCGCGTGCCTCATCGGCGTCGCAGTCTCGCGCACAATGTGGCTCTCGCTGGTCGTGCTGACGGGCGCCGGCTTCGGCATGATGGTCCAGATGGCGGCCAGCAACACCGTGCTGCAAACCGTTGTCGATGACGACAAACGCGGGCGAATCATGAGCCTCTACAGCATGGCCTACATCGGCACGACGCCCCTGGGCAGCCTGTTCGCGGGCATGATCGCAACGCGCCTGGGCACGCCGATCACGATCGCACTGGGCGGTGCGGCCTGCATCGGGGGCGCCGGCCTGTTCGCGCGCAAGCTGCCGCGGCTGCGCGCGCAGGTGCGCCCGATCTACGCCCGCCTCGGCATCCTGCCGGAAGTCGCATCCGGCATCCAGGCCGCGACGCATCAGCACACGCCGGAGCCGCCCGGTGGCTGATCGCCAGACGGGCGTCGCCCGGCGAGTCACGTGGAGTGTGACGCTGACCGCGGTCTCGCTCGCGATGTTCGAGACACTCGGCCAGATCGGCGGCTGGGTGCCCGAGCCGGTGGGTGTGCTCGCGCTCATCGTGGCTGGCTGCGCGTTCGTCGGAGGCTCGCAGGGCGGTCTGGCCTCGGCGCTGCTCTGCGTCGGGTTCGCCGTGTTCGCGGGCACGTTCGACTCGCGCATGTTCCCTGCCGATGACCTGCGCGTCCCGCGCGCACTCGTCGCCGTGTACGCGCTGCCCTCGCTCGCCCTGCTCGTCGGCGTCCTCCGTGTACAGGCGCAGAACCGGCTGGCGCGGTACGCCGCGGTCCGGTCCGAAGCCGATGTCGTGGAGCAGCACTACCGCCGCCTCATCGAACGGCTCGGTGGCGTGTTGTGGCAGGTACGCCTGCCGCACTTTCACGTCGAATCGGTCTCGCACGACACGCGCGAGCGATTCGGCTACCCGGTCTCCGAGTGGCTGGACAGCGATCGGATCTGGTCGGTCCTCGTGCACCCCGGGGACCGCGAGCGGCTACTCGCCGCCTTCCGGACCGCCGCACTCGATCGATTACCGCAGGAGATCTCGCACCGCATCGTCACGCGCACGGGCGACACGGTGGAGGTGCGCACGCTCGTTCAGCTACAGCCCGGCGATTCCTCGGAAGACGGCCGGCTTGCCGGGGTGACCGTGCTTCGAAGCGGCGACGACGACGCCGCCGCTCTGCCCAACCTCGAGCGCGCCGTCCTCGATCAGCTCGACGATCCCGTCCTCATCATGGAACCGACGGGCCGGCTCGTGGACTCCAATCGCGCCGCCCGTGAAGCCCTCGGCTTCGGCCGCCGCGAGTTGCTCGTTCTCGATGCCACCGATCTCGGAATCGACGCTGCCGCCCCAGAGGCCTCGCCCGTACGAACCACGCTCAACCGGATGGACGGCTCGGACGTGTTGGCC
>JBFJPA010000488.1:0-3314 GCA_041617355.1 Longimicrobiales bacterium | reverse complement strand
GCCCCGCATCAGGAAGAGCGGGTCCGACAGTCGCCAGAACAGCTCCCACCGGCGCTCTCGCTCCGTCGGCGCCAGGCCCTCGAAACGCTTCACCGCATCGCCCGTCAGAAGGAAGCGTGGCGACATCCATTGTGTGCGCTCTTCCGGCGGCATAGACGCCAGCGCATCGCGGAACGCCGCCTCCGACTCCACGTAATTCGCCGTCAGGTGCAGGATGTACCCACGCAGCGCGGCACACCACCAGATCTCGGGAATCCCGCACTCCGTCGCGACGCGCGTGGCTCCATCCACATCGCGATGTTCGATGTGATAGTAGACCAGCTGCCCGATTATCCAGCGGTTCGGCGCACGCTTCGCCGTCTCCGTCAGAACCGAGAGCAGCTCGACGCGCGCTTCGCCGACTTCGGGCCGCTCCGGCGGATAGTCCGTCTCGCCTTCGCCGCCGAACCAGATGCAGATGCGACCGATCCGTTCGTCGCAGCGCACGTCAGACCGTTGCCGCGCTACCGGAATCCGACTGGCCCGGTATCGTTCGAACTCTTCCTGGCGATCTCTTGCTTCTTTCAGCAGCTTCGCGGGGTCCGTGGACGAGGCGTCCTGTGCGGCGATCGGTACCGGCGACAACACGAGAAGACCGAGCAGAGAGGCGGCGGTCAACGTTCGGTTGGGCAATTCGGCGCTCCTTCGTGGCGGGTCGGGTCGATACGCGGCGTGCGTCCGCAGGCGGCCCGCTCAGCTGACGGGCCATAGACTCCGATACACCGGGCCGGGTGCGCGCGTTGCGTCGTCGCCGCCGACTGCGGAACCGTGTGCGAGGAGTCCAACCATGGTCGTTCGCCCAACCTGATCCATTGACATATCCCTACGGCCCAGACATTCTTGGTCGCATGACCAAGAATGAGGGCACTTTGCTCGGCGTGGCCGGACGGCTCTTCCGCGAAAAGGGGTTCCAGGCGACGACCGTGCGCGAGATCGCGGCCGCAGCCGGGATGTTGCCCGGCAGCCTGCACTACCGGTTCCCGACGAAGGAGTCGCTGCTCGTGGCGCTGATGCAGCGTGGCATGACGCGCGCGATCGAGGCAGTCCGGTCGGCAGCGGCGTCGACGAACGATCCGCTGGAGGCTATGAAGCGGGCGTTGGGCGCACACCTGGCGCTTCTCGTGGAAGGCGACGACGCGATCTACGTGAATCTGTACGAGCTGAGGTCACTGGCGGACGCGGATCGCGAACGCATCACGCAGATCCGCGACACCTACGAGGCGTTCTGGGACGGCTTGTTGCACCGCGCCGCCGGCGCGGGGGTGCTCGCGCCCACGTGCGACCTGCGCATGCTGCGCCTGTTGCTGCTGGGCGCGGTGAACTGGTCGGCGCAGTGGTACCGCCCGGACGGTGAGCGCACACCGGAGCAGGTAGCGGAGGCGTTCGTCACGCTGGCGGTCGACGGTTGCCGCGGTCGCTCCGAACGGGAGCGTGCGCATTGACGAAGCAACGGTTGGTGTCTCCGGGTCGTGTTCGCCGCACGCGCGCGGGCATCGTCGGCGTCGTGCTCGCCGCGCAGGCCGCGCTGTTCGGAGGCGCTGCCGCACAGGAGATCACTGTTCAGGTCGATCCCCGGATCGAGCTGTTCGGCGTGCTCTTCCGACTTGCGGGCCGGTCGGAGTACGACATGACGCGCGTGCCGGCGTGGAGCCAGGCCGTGGACGAGCGGATGCGCCCATACGCTTCACATCCGGCGGTCCGAGCCACACAGTCGCTGGCCCGACAGCATCGCGTCGGGTTCTTCGTGCCGATGAACCTGGCCGTGCACCTGGGTCCCGTGTCTGACCTCGCGATGCGGCTGCCCGCGGACCGGACGACGTCACTGCACGCGACCTGGACGACGTTCCCGATTCGACCGCCGGCTACCTGGAGCTGGTGCGTGCGTTCGCGCGCGATGTGGACTTCACAGCCTTCATGGCGGACCACGCCGAGCTGATCGACACGACCGAGGCGCGTCTCCGTCGCTTGATCGCGTCACACGTCGATGCCGCCTGGCTCGCGGAGTTCTGGGGTGGGTCGCCGGGCGCCCGGTTCGTCATCGTGCCGGGCCTGCTCAACGGCCGTGCCAGCTACGGCGTCGAATTCTCCGCGCTCGACGGAACCCGCGAGATCTACGCGATCACCGGCGTGAACGATGTCGATGCCGCCGGTCTGCCCCGATTCCTGCTGGCCTTCGCACGCGTCGCGGAGAAGATGCGGGCCCAGGCGTACGGCACGTGGCAGTCCATGCTGTACGAGACCCTGGTTCGCGCCGCTGTCGTCCGATACGTGGCGGCTCACGACGGCGAAGCCGACGCGGCGGCGGAGCTGCGCGAGCAGGTCGAGAGCGGCTTCGTCTGGCTGCCGGAGCTGGATGCGCTGCTGCAGCGTTACGAGCGCGAGCGAGCCAGGTACCCGTCGATGCGCGCGTTCATGACGGAGATCGTGGCATTCCTCCGCGCGCAAAGCCGGGAGTGAGCGCAGCCACGCTCAGCGCGTGATCGTCACCGGCGCCGAGGCCGCGAACCTCGCCTTGTCCGTCCTGCCCCAGAAGTACACCATGCCTGAACCCGCATTCTGACTCGTGAAGCGCAGGACGAGCGTCATCTCCATCTCCATGGTTCCGCCATCGGGCAGCTCCCTAAGCCTGTCCGTGCAGAACTCACGGTAGTACACCTCGTTGTTGACCCTATTTCTTTCGGCGATCCTCGCTGTTGCCTCATCCTCGTAGACGGGAACCGGTTGACCCATCCTCTCTTCGATCTGGTCGCAGGTCGATGCCGGGCCCGGCTGGAGAAAGATCCAGTGCTCCCGGTTCCACGCGACGTACTGGTTGGTCCCGATGATGGTCGGTGTCTCGAGCCAGGCGCAGACCGGGGCCGTCGGATCCCCCTCCGGCGGGCCGCCGATGAGGAAGTCAGCTGCGGCCTGCTGCACCGGCGCGGTGGCGAACATGATCATCCCGTCTGCCTGATCGACGCCCTGCACGTCGATCATGCGCTCCCCCGCATCGAACGCGAACCTCACCTGCGCAGGAGGCGGCGCCGGAAGCTGGAGCGTCATCATCCCGGCGTGCGCCGTACCCGGTCCCTGGTTGATGGTCCAGGTGCCGTCGAGGGCGGCCAACAACTCGAGCCCGGCCAGGGCGCAGAATGCACCGTGCGGTTGGGTGTCCTGGCGGGCGTCGGCCGGGGCGGCCGCAACGGCGAGGAGGGCCGTGATCGCCAGGGTGTGGCGGATGGGCGGTGTTCTTGTGCGCATTGGATATCCTCCTGCCGATGACGCGGTCGTGGCGG
>JBFJPA010000487.1:0-3331 GCA_041617355.1 Longimicrobiales bacterium | reverse complement strand
CGCCCGGCAGCATGAAGAAGTCGGCGTTGATGCTCGCGAGGTCGCCCGTACCGAGCGCCGAGGTGAGTGCACGTTCGGCAAGCGGAGGCCCGGCCTTGCGCGCGCGGATGACCGGGTCGCAACGCACGCGATCGATCTCCAGCACGTGTACGGCCCAAGGTCCGCGTCGGGACCAGGCCGTGACGAACGACACGCCGGGCGCAATGGTGCTCGTCGTGAGCGAATCCCAGGAGGCAAGGGCGGCGGCGGAGTGAGCCTGCGTCGGACGGGGAGCGGAAGGGCCGCCACGTCCACACGCGACGGCCCCGAGCAGGAAGACCCAGACGGTCCGTCGTTTCACCCCGAGCCGATGGTGCTGGGCTCCGACTTCGCTTCGGTGCGGATGTAGCCTCGCCGCTCGATGACGCGCAGGTAGGCAGTCACGACCGCGGGATCGAACTGCCGGCCGCTCTGTCGCTTCACTTCGGCCGCGATCTTCTCCGCCGTCCATGCGGCCCGATACGGACGGTCGGAGCCGAGTGCGTCGACGACATCGGCGAGTGCGACAATGCGCGCGGGCAGCGGGATCTCATCGCCACGCAACGATCGTGGGTAGCCCGCGCCATCCCAGCGTTCGTGGTGATTGAGTGCGATCAGCTCGGCCGTCTGCAACAGTCGGGACCGGCTGCCCGAAAGTACGCGCGCACCGATGGTCGTGTGCGTCTTCATGAGCGCGACTTCTTCGGGTGTCAGCTGGCCCGGCTTGAGGAGCACGAGGTCGGGGATGCCGATCTTGCCGATGTCGTGCAGGGCGGCGGCGAGTCGGACGTACTCGATCTCGTCGGAAGGCAGTCCGAGCTCGGTCGCGATGAGACCGGCCATTTCACTGACGCGCTTCGTGTGCCGGCCCGTGGCGTCGTCACGATAGTCGGCGGCGAGCGACAGCCGCTCGAGGATCTCGACGCGGACTTCTTCCAACTCGGCGGTCCGCTCGCGAACCCGCTCTTCGAGCTGTTCGTTCTGACGCTGCAGCTGCAGGTGCAGGAACCGGGTCTCGAGCAGATTCTCGATGCGAAGCCGGACTTCCGTCAGGTCGAACGGCTTGTTGAGGAAGTCGCGGGCGCCGCTGGACAGCGATTTCCGCTTGGCCTCCTCCGTGATGTCGCCGGTCAGCACGAGAATCGGGAGGTAGAACTCGCTCGTGAACGGCTCGAGCTCCTGCATGACGCCGATCCCGTCCTTCTCCGGCATGCGCAGGTCGAGCAGGATGAGGTCCGGGTCGAACTCCGCGACGATGCCCCTGACCAGGTGGGGATCCGTCGTGGTCCGCACGTGGCGGTAACCCGCCGACTCGAGGAATCGTTGCAGCAGCTGGACGTAAGCTTTTTCGTCGTCTACGATCAGGATCCGGGCCGATCGGAGTTGGTTCTCGTCACGCATCGTGTTCTGCAGGGAGGAAGGACGCAGGCCCACGCGGCCGGACCCGCCGATGTGTGAACCGACGAGGCAATCTAATGCAGGTCGCGCGAGGATGCTTTACCGTCTTTTCTCCGGCTTCCGTACCTCGCAGTATCGTCTATGAGGCGGTTACGCTCAAGCTCCAGCGAGAGCGGAATCGAGCGAATGCCCACATCCCGCGACCGGGCGACCCGGCAGCGGCCCGATCCACCCACCGGGAGACGACACCCATGATCCGTTTGGCCCCTCTGCTGGGCCTGCTGCTGCACGCCCTCCTGGCTATCCCTTCGTTCGCGCAGCCGTCCGCCGTGACAGCCCTCGTGGGCGGCACGTTGATCGACGGCAGCGGCGGTCCCCCGCTGCGCAACAGCGTCGTCCTGGTGGAAGGCGAGCGCATCCGCGCAGTCGGGACGGTCGCGACGCTGCCCGTCCCGCCGGGCGCGACGATCGTCTCGACGGAAGGCATGAGCGTGCTGCCGGGCCTCTGGGACATGCACGTCCACCTCATGATCGCGGGCCACGCCGACTACGCGTACTGGGACCGCGCCTACCTGGATCGGTTCGAGTCCGTCATCATGCCGGCGGCCGCGCGGCAGCTCCTGCATGCCGGCGTCACCAGTGCGCGCGATCTCGGTGGTCCGCTCGCAGCGAGTCTCGCGGTGCGTGACGCCATTCTCGCCGGCCGGATCCCGGGCCCGACCGTGTATGTGTCAGGACCGTTCCTCCAGCACGAGCCCTATCCCGGCACGGAGCCGTTTCGGTGGGGCGTGGCCGGCGCCGCCGATGCCCGGGCGAAGGTGCGCCGTCTCGCACAGGCAGGCGTCGACGTCATCAAGCTGATCGACCAGGACCAGATGACGATGGAGGAGGTGACCGCGCTCGTCGACGAAGCACACCGCCACGGACTTCCCGTCATTGCGCACGCCCACCGGCCGGAGGAGTTGCGGCGAGGATTGCAGGCGGGGGTGGATGGCTTCGAGCACACGGGTTTCGCGACGTCGCCGGAGATCCCGGCCGAGCTGCTCGCCCTGCTGCACGAGCGCGCCGCACAGGGCAATCGGCCGCCCCTCTTCTGGACGCCGACGGTGTCCGTGTTGTGGAACTACGAAACCGTCCGGGACCAGTGGCGAGAGGTGCTCGACGCGCCGTGCGCGGGCGATGGCCTGCCCGACGAAATTGTCGCCGACATTCGCGGCTCGCTCGAACACTGGGACCGCCTGCCCTACTACCGGATGGTGCCTCCGCGCCGACCGACGCTCACTCGGAAATTCGCCCAGCTTCGCGAGTCCGGCGCCATCCTCCTGATCGGCACGGACAGCGGCGTGCCCGGGCTGTTCCACTGCCAATCGACGTGGAACGAGCTCGACGTCTGGGTCAACCAGTTCGGCGTTCCGGCGATGGATGCGATCCGGGCGGCGACCTATTGGCCGGCCGTCGCCATGGGTGTGATCGACGAAGTCGGCACCATTGAAGCCGGCAAATATGCCGACATCATCGCGGTTCGAGGCGATGTCGTGCGCCACATCGCGCTGTTGCAGCAGGTCGACCTGGTCATGCGCCGCGGCGTGCGCGTGCGGTAGTCGCGATCACCGCTGCGGCGGCAGTGGCACGGCCAGATCGACGGCGAGGCGCCAGCTGCCATTCACGTTGCGCCAGATGCGGAAGTACGTGCCCCGTTCTTCCCCGCCCTGCCACGTACCGTAGGCGAACGCGAGGTCCTGCGCCGCGGATGCCTCGCCGCCGGTGCGCTGCCAGACGGTCGCGACGGGATCGCGCGTGGCCAGCTCATGCGCCGCGGCACCCAGCGCGGGAAGGTGACCGTTGCGAAGCACGCGCGCATCGGCTGCGAGTGCGGCCCGGAGCGCGCGCACGTGGTCTTGCGCGAGTGCGGCGT
>JBFJPA010000486.1:0-3406 GCA_041617355.1 Longimicrobiales bacterium | reverse complement strand
GATTCTCATCGTTCCTCCGCTCGTCCTCGCGAAGCGATCAAACCGCGTGCGACAACGACATTACGCCGGTGCTGTCCCCGAAGGTCTGCATGTCGTCGAGGCCGAGCGCGTGCAACATGCTCAGCATCGCGTTCGCCATCGGCGTGCCGTCCGCAGCCTTGATGTGGAGATTGCCGGTGAGGTGGCCGCGCGCTTTGCCCACGAGGAAGAGCGGGCAACGCCGGTGGTTGTGCAAATTGCCGTCGGCCATTGGCGAGCCGTAGACGATCATCGTCTTGTCGAGCAGGCTCGCGTCGCCATCCATCGTATTCTTCAGCCGCTCCAGGAAGTACGGCAGCATGGCGACGTGATACTTGTTGATCGTGAAGAAGTCCTTCACGCCCTTCTCGTTGCCGCCGTGGTGCGAGGCCGGATGGAAGGGTTTGTCCGTGCCGCTCTCCGGGTACGTACGACTGGACCCGTCCCGGCCCATCTTGAACGAGAAGACGCGCGTCATGTCGGCCGCGAAGGCGAGCGCCTGCAGGTCGAACATCAGCTTGACGTGCTCTTCGAACGAGTCGGGCACACCGGCCGGCGCCTCGGGAATCTCGCGTGGCTCGCCACTCGTGTTGCGCGCCTCGATGCGCTGGATCCGACGCTCCACCTCGCGGATGTCTTCGAGGTAGCGGTCCATGCGATGCCGGTCCTCCGGCCCGAGCGACCGCCGCAGCTGCGACATCTCGCCCGCCATCCAGTCGAGGATGCTGCGCCGCGTGCGCCGTCGCGCCGCCCGCTCGGCGGGTGTGCCGCCGACACCGAACAGCTGCTCGAACGCGACACGTGGATCCCGGATCACCGGCAGTGGCTCGGTCGGCGAGGCCCAGCTGATGGAATCCGTGTAGACGCAGGCGTAGCCGTACGCGCAGCCGCCGGCCTGGTCCACGTTCTCGATGCACAGCTGCATGGACGGAATGGGCGTCTCCTGCCCATACCGCTGCGCATACATCTGGTCGAGTGAGGTCCCGACGAAGACGTCGGATCCTTCCGTCTGTCGAGGGTGCGACTGCGTCAGGAACACGGCGCTCGAGCGGAAATGGTCGCCACCGATTTCCTCCGGCGTCTCCGCTTCCGCTTCGCGCACGTCGGTGTTGCTGATGATGGTCAGATAGTCGCGATAGCCTTCGAGTGAGCTGAGCGCCGTCGGGCTCAGATCGAAGTCGCCGCCCGTCGCCGCCGGCGACCACAGGTTCAGCTTCGCGCCCAGTTCGTTGCAGCCAGCGGCGCCGTGCACCATTTCGATCGCAACGAGGCGGGTCCGGTCCGTCGCGCCGTACAGGCTGCGCCCGGCGGGCACCATGGCGTCGAGAAACGGAAGGCCGATGGTCGCGCCCATACCCTGCAAGAACATACGCCGCGGGATATGCCGTCCGGTGATGATGTCCATGTGTCGGGCTCCTCAGCGGTTGGGTTGGGGCTGGCCTTCCGGATCGCCTTGCTGCGCCGCGACCGACGTCGGCACCCGCCTCATGCGGAACGCGTCGCTTTTCACGACTTCCAGGATGAACGACGACATCCGGTAATCCTGGGTCTCGGCGGCGCGTGCGATGGCGCGGACCGTGGGCTTGTCGTACGCCTCGATACGCCGGCCCAGCGCATAGGCCATCAGGTTCTGCGTGAACGTGCGGATCAGCGGGATCGGCCGGTCGAGCAGCGCACGCTGCAGCTCCGCCGGCGTCGAGATCTCCGTGCCGTCATAAAGCTGGCCGCGCGTATCGAGCGGCATGCCGTGCTCGCGGATGCGCCAGCGTCCCGTCACGTCGAAGTTGTCCAGTGCGAGGCCGATCGGGTCCATGAACTGATGGCACGAGCGGCAGACGGCATTGGCCCGGTGCATCTCCATGCGCTCGCGTGTCGTCAGCAGCCGACCATCGACGGAGCCTTCGGTTTCTTCGAGGTCCGGAATGCCCGGCGGCGGCGGCGGCGGCGGCGTGCCCAGCAGCACTTCCATGACCCACTTGCCGCGCAGTACGGGGGACGTCCGATTCGCGACGGACGTCAACGTGAGCAAACTGCCATGACCGAAGAGGCCGCGGCGCCGGTCGTCCGGGTAATTCACCTTGCGGAACTGCGTACCCGTCACACCCGGAATGCCGTAATGCCTCGCGAGCGCCTCGTTCACGAACGTGTAATCGGCGGTGAACAGCTCGAGCAGGCTGCGATCTTCGCGCACCAGGTTGTAGAAGAACAGCTCGGTCTCGCGGCGCATCGCGTGCGCGAGTTGCTCGTGAAAGTCGGGGAACTGCAAGGCGTCCGGGTGGATCTTGTCGAGGTCCTGCAGGCGCAGCCACTGTGCGGCGAAGCGCGTGCCGAGCGCCTCGGCTCGCGGGTCGGCCAGCAAGCGCCTCGCCTGCGCCTCGAGGACCGCGGCGTCGGACAGCGTGCCTGCCTCGACGAGACGGACCAGCTCCGCGTCCGGCGGCGTGCCCCACAGGAAGAAGGACAGCCGCGAGGCGAGGGCGGCGTCGGTCAGCCGATAGATGCCGCCGGGCGTCGCGTCCGCCGGCAACGCCTCGAAGCGGAACACGAAGTGCGGACTGGCGAGGATCGCCTCGAGCGCCGTGCGCACGCCAGTCTCGAAACCGCCCTCCTCGGCGCCCATCGTGTAAAACGACATCAACGCGTCGCGGTCGTCGGGCGTGAGCGGACGCCGGTAGGCCTGGGCGCCGAGGCGCTCGACGATCTGCTCGGCACACGGCCGCTCCTCGGACGGTGCCGTGGGACGACAGGAGAAGATGCGACGGCGCACGGGCGTGTCGGAGACGCCCGTCGCGTTATACGGTCCGGTGATCGCCAGCTCGCGCAGGTGCGCCACGTTCGTGATGCCGTACTCGCTGCCGATCTGTGTGTCCGCGATGCTGTGGCCGATCGGCTTGATCAGATCGTTGACGGGCCCGTCGAACGTCTTCACGAATGCTGCGGCCACGCGGTGCGGGCCCGCGAGCACGCGAATCGGCTCCGTCCTCAGCTCCATGCCCTGCGGATCCGCCTGCGACATCCAGCGGTCGATCGCAAGCAGCGCGACGCGTTCGCCGTCGACCGAGATCTCGATCCGCTCATCGAAGGGCGCCGACTGTCCGAACAGCTGGCCCGTCGGAATCGAGTGCAGCATCGGGCGGAAGATGTATTCGCCGTCGGCAGGGAAGTTGTGGATCGCGGCGACGCCGCCACGCGTGCCGATCGGCGCGCCTTCGACATGCTCCAACTGGGACGCGAGCCGCGCCACCTTGTACGTCGTCGTGGACGGCGCGCCATCAGGGTCGCCCACGGCAAGACGACTGATCTCGCTGGCCGCGTCGAGGTACGCGTCCAGCATCGTGGCCGACGGCATCTGCACATCGGCGATGTTGTCGAAGTTCGCGCTCTTCGT
>JBFJPA010000485.1:0-3420 GCA_041617355.1 Longimicrobiales bacterium | reverse complement strand
GGCCGCTCCCCTTCGTCATCGAGGGACCCAGCGTGAAGGGAGGCGCCGCGGCGCTCACGCGACTGCCCAACGACCATTTCCTCTGCGCCGTGTATCGCGACGAGGCCATGCCCAAAAAGAAGCCGACCGGATTCTTCGACTTCTTCCTGTCGAACTCGACCGACATCTGCGACGGATTCGCGGCCGATCCGTTCGCGCAGGTCTATTACGGCGATGTCGAAGGTCGCGAAGACCGCCTGCCCGGCTATCAGACCGTGCAGTTCCTCGTCGAAGGTGATGCCGCGGATCCGGCGACGTGGTCCTGGTTCCTCGCCGGGACGTGGAACGGTTCCTCGATGTCACCCACGTTCCCCGGCCCGGACTGGGCCGACCTGCACGAGATCACGTTCGACCCGGCCATGCTCGGACCGAATCCGCCGCCGAACCCCGCGAACCCGCACCTCCGTCTGGTGCGCGCGAACCGCTTCTTCTGCTCCGATTGCTTCGGCAACTTCGACGCTGCCGCCGGATTCCACGTCGACGAATACGGAGAGCTCATCCTCTATTCCGCATACCACTGGCGCTACGATGGCGCCATCCTGATGTCCGAGTTCCGTGAGACGCGGCCGACCGATGCGCCGCCGATCACCCTCGTGCAGGACGGCTGGATCGATCTCTTCGAGCACTCGAAGTTCGCGGGCCGACGCCTCACCATCCTCGGCACGAAAGACGAAAACATCGCCGACTACGGCCGCATCTCCGTGCAAGGTTCGACGTTCGACGACATCGTGTCATCGGCGCGCTGGCAGATCCCCGAGGGCTACGTCTATCGGCTCTACGCCGACGCGCGGTACGGCGAGGACCGCGGATTTCTCGATCTCGAAGGCGATGGCAGGGTGCACGAGATCGCGAACTTCAAGGCGCTGCGGCCCGGCTTCAACGACCGCGTGTCGTCGTCGAGGTATGTGTGAAGAACGGAAGGGGAGAGGGAGAGGGAGAGGGAGAGGGAGAGGGTGAGGGTGAGGGTTGAGGGGATAGGGGGGCACGTGCTGCGTTGCCCGTCGCCCATCTCGTAGCTCCGCCTCTCCCCGTGACCCGTGCACGCTGCACGTGAACGTGCCTTTGCCCGCGCCCCGTGACCCGTTCCGGTCCAGCTATTCCGCGCGCAGCGATTCCAACGGATCGGCGCGGGCGGCCCGGCCGGCGGGCACGAGCAGCGCGGTCAGCGCGATCGCGATGAGCAGCGCGACGGTGAGACCGAGGACGAGCGGATCGGTCGGCCTTACGTCGAAGAGCAAGGCGGAAAGTCCCTGCATTATGAAGACGGCGAGCCCGAGTCCCAGTCCGAGTCCGATCAGGACCTGAGCCATGCCGCCGCGTACGACGAGACGCAGGATGTCGCGCGGGTCGGCGCCCATGGCCATGCGGATGCCGAACTCGCGCGTACGCTGATCGACGCTGAACGCGATGACGCCGTACAGTCCGACGGTCGCGAGTACGAGCGTGGCCAGTCCACACAGCGCGAAAATCGTGGCAGCCATTCCGTAGAACCAGCCGTTGTCGATGATGACCGTCTCCATCGAGGCGACGGCGAACAAGGGGACATCGGGATCGACGGCCGATGTCGCTTCGCGCAGCGCCGGCGCGACGCTCTGCGGCGTGCCGCGGGCGCGTACGGCGATCTCGATCGTCACGGGCGGCGCCTGTGCGAATGGGATATAAAGCGCGGGCGGATTCCGGTCGGGCGTCGAGTCGAGTCCGCCCGCCCATAGATCCGGTGTGACGCCGACGACCGTGCGCCAGGGCTGATCCTCGTCGCGTCCGACTCGCACGCGTGCTCCGACCGGGTCCTGCGTTCCGAACAGGGTGCGTGCGGCCGATGCATTCAGAATGGCGATCGGCTCGCTGGCGGCGCCATCCTCGTCGGCGAAGAAGCGGCCGCGAATCGGCGCGGCCCCGAACAACTCGAAGAAGCCGGGCGTGACCACGACGCGCCGCATAAGCGGCTGAGCGTCATACCTCTCGTACGTCATGTCCTCACGCGCGCCGCGTAGCCGTGGCGCCCGCGTCGCGGGCAGGTTCGATGCGAGTGCGACGGCGCTCGCTTCCGGCGACGCGGCGATGCGCTGCAACAAGGCATTCGCGTAACGGACCCGCGCATCGTATGGCGTTTCGTCCGCCAGCGCGACCTTGCCCGTGAGGACGTTTGCATAGGGCAGGCCGAGCTGGTCAGGCTGAGCCTGACGCGCACTGCGGGCGAGCAGACCCGTCCCCGCCAGCAAGGCGACGGACAGCGCCATCTCGACGACCACGAGGACGCGCATCGTGCGGCCCACGCGGATGCCGGTGCTGCCCCGCGTCTCGTCACGCAGCGCCGCCGCCAGGTCGCGGCCGGCTCCCTTCAGGGCTGGCAGCAGACCGGCCAGCACGGCGGCCGCGATCGTCAACGTGCCGACGAAGAGCAGCGTGCGTGCATCCATTCGAAGCTCGACCCAGTACGGCATGCGCGTGCCGAACAGGTTGCGGAACACGCCGAGAACGGCCGTGCCCACAGCGACGCCGATGATGCCGCCACCGGCCGCGAGCACCGCCGATTCGACCAGGGACCGAGCGACCAGCCGTGCCCGCGTCGCTCCGAGCGCCGCCCGCACGGCGGCGTCACGCATGCGCCGGACCGCCCGCACGATCAGCAGGTTCGCAACGTTCGCGCACGCAACCACGAGCACGAGCAGCACGGCGGCGAGAACGATGCGCATCTGCGTCGTGGGCGTCTCGCCCATGTACCGCTGCGTGAACGGCTTCACCGCGATACCCAGATCGCGGTTCGTCTCCGGCCACTGCTGCGCGAGCCGCCGCGCGACCACATCCATCTCGGCGCGCGCTTCTCCCAGACTCACGCCGGACGCGAGTCGGCCGAACGCGCCGACCGTCGGCTGATCCGCACCGGCGCCGGTCGCCCTCGCCTGCAACGGGTAGGGCAGCCACAGCTCCTGACTCTGCGGGAACTGGAACCCCTCCGGCATCACGCCCACCACGGTGTACGGTCGGCCATCGACCAGGACGACGCGGCCCACCGCGTCGCGCGAAGCGCCCATGCGATCGCGCCAGACGGAGTGGCCGAGCACCACCACGGGCTCCGCACCCGGTTGGCCATCGGCTTCGTCCAGCACTCGCCCCAGAACCGCCGGCACACCCAGCACCGCGAACGTGCCGGGCGTCACGAACACCGCCGAATGACGGTCGGATGCATCATCGATCCGCACCGTCACGTCGGAGAAATACACGACCTCGAGCGACTCGAACGAGCGCTGCTGCTCTCGCCAGGCCCGCACGTCGCGCGGCGGCACGCCCCACCCTTCACCGCTCGCTCCATACGGCCGTCGCTCCAGGTGCATGATCCGGTCGCCATCCTCGACGGGCAGCCCGCGGCCCACCGTCGCG
>JBFJPA010000484.1:0-3438 GCA_041617355.1 Longimicrobiales bacterium | reverse complement strand
CACATCACTCTCCTGCAATGGCTCCGGGAGCGGGCGCCGCAGGCCGAACCCGATCCATGGCTCTCGGCATGGCTGGCTTCGTTCCAGGAGGAGGCGGGCGACACAAGCGGCGCCATCGAGACATACCGATCCGTTTCTGCACCCGGCTACCGCCTCGCGCCGCTGTGGGACGAGGCGCTGATCCGCCTGACGGGTGAGCCGCACCGCCCGTTGTCGGAGCGCGACCCGTGGGCGCACGCGACCCGGGTCCTGACTGCCGGCGATCCCACCAGTGAGAATTTCGGGACGGCCTTAGCACAACTCGACGCGTACATGGACAGCCACGCTCGCGGTGCTCGCTACGCCGACGCAGAAGCGCTGAAGGCAGCACGGGCCGCCCGCGAGAACATCGCGCAACGCGGCAGCGCCGCTCATGCCGGCACATACTCGCGCGTTGCCCTGCATCAAGGCCGGCTTCTGCTCTCTACGGGACACGCACGTGAAGCGGTCGGTGTGCTGTCGGGTCTCGAACGCGACTTGGCTGCCGACGATTCCGTGCGGGCCGAACTGCTCGTGACGCTGGCAGCCGCGTTCGCGCAGCGCTTCGAGTCATCGAAGCAGGCGGGCGATCTCGACCAGGCCGCGGCACGACTCCGCGAAGCGGTGGAGCAGGCGGGATACGCGGACTGGGCGCGCATCCGGTGGTTCGAGGACTTGCGGCCCGTCCGTGCACACCCCGAGTACGTCGCGCTGCTCGGCCGGCACGGCCGGTCCGTCGGCGGTGCGTGGGGCGGGAGCAGGTCACGATGACGGCCCGGGCGCGGCCGTCTGTCGATGCGCGACCATGCTCCGCGTGCGGGAAGCCCATCCACGCGAACGCCCGGGCGTGCCGACACTGCGGCGCGGATCAGCGCCGACAGAGCCGGGCGAAGCATCTGCTGAAGATCTGCGCGGGCCTCGGAACGTTGCTCGCCGTCGTATTCTCGGTGCACGAGGGGTACCGGATCTGGAAGGAGCACCGTACCGAAGACGCTGTGTTGCGCGAGCGACTCAGTTCCGCGCAGGCGCTGGTCGAGGTCGATGACTACGAAGCGGCCTGGCAGATCCTCGCCGATGCAACGACCGCACAACCCACGTCGGCTGACGTCCGCGCTGCCCAGATCGACGTCGCGACGTCATGGCTCCTCGACGGTTCGTCGATTCCCGATGGGTGGTTGCGCGCGGGCAATGTCGTGGGCTCCACGATGGATCCGGGCGAGGTGGCGGACATCGTCCACCCGCAGCTGGTAGTCGCCTCCGTCCTTGCGGATGGCGAGGAGTTGGCGGCTCTCGAGTCGCTTGTTACCTGGGCGAACTTCCTGCGCGGTCGTGTGCTGCGCACGGAACGGCGCGATCTCGGACCCGACTTCCGCAAGGCACAGGAAATCGCGCCCGATGCGTTGCTGCCGAATCTGCTCCTCGGCTATTGGCAGGCGACCTTCGAGAACGACCCCGAGGGCGCGACGCGAAGCTGGAACGCCGCCTTGGCCGCGGACGGCGACCGCTTGCGTGTGCGACGATTCCAGACGCGCACCCTCGCAAATGGCGCCAACCAGAGTATCGACGGAGCGGTTGCCTACCGAAGGGCGCTCCTGCTCGTCCTCGACGACATGGAGCGTCACGGCGACGAACTGCCGCGGGACTTCGCAATCCGGGACTACTTCCAAATCTACGCCACGACGACTCTCCGGCAGGTGCGTTTCGATGACGTGGCGGACGCGCTGCAACCGGACAGGCATCTCGCCGTTCTCGAGTGGGTGCGCAGTGCTTTCGACATCCAACCCGGCGGCTTCGGGCTCGAGTTCGAGACGTTTCAGCTCATCCGTGCGCATATCCTGGAGCGCGCAGGCCGGACCGAAGAGGCGCTCGCAGCCATTTCCGATCCCGAGATCGATGTCGAGCACGCCGAAACGGCGCGGCAGCGTCTGAACGACCTGCACGAACGCCTCACGGGCGCTCCGCTACCGGACACGCTGACCGGCGACAAATGGGCCACGCACTCCTACTTCCTGGCCAACGCCGCGCCCGGCCATGCGCGATTCGAAGCCGCGATGGAGGCGCTCGAACGGGAATCGACGATCTGGCAGAACGTCGGAAATCCGTTGCGGAACGGCAGGCTCCCGCCCGCACTGGATGCGGCGATCACTACCTGGGACCGCGTGCTAGCGCAGCCAGCATCCGCAGCGGAACGCACGAGAGCCGAGGAAACGCTCCGCTTCCTGCGATTCTTCCGCGGTCACCTTCGCGCTGATACCTGGGATTTCGCGGGCGGCATCGCCGAACTCGAATCGCTCCTGAAGGACCCGGGCCTTTCGCCCGACCTTCGCGCCGAGGCGCTCTTTGCGGTCGCCGGCGCCTACGAACGGCGAGCCGGCTATCTCGACGAGGCAAGGCCGATCACCGACGAAGAGCGTTCGATCCACGAAGCATATCTGTACGAGGCCTTCGATCGCCTTGCAGCCGCGATCGACGCGGGCTTCGACGACTGGGACCGGATCGAACACGAGTTTACCCTCGTGCGCGAGCTCGACGATTACGACGCGTTCTCGCTGCGCCACGGGCGCGTCCCGCCGGGCCAAACCGGCGGATAGCAGGTATGCCGCGGGCACACCGGGCGCGGCCCGATGCCCGATCACCCAGGTTCCATGGTCGTTTGGTCGTCACCCGGTGAACGGGTCGTGGCCGCATGGGGTCGCTCGTTCGCCCTCGACGTTTCCGTGACCAACGGAGTCCTCGCAGGGGCTGCGACCCTTGGGCGGGACCAGCCGCCTTGAAGCAGAACCGGCCCTCCCGTTATCCTCCAGCGCGGCGCTTCCAGCCGTATTGCGGGCGTAGCTCAGTTGGCTAGAGCATCAGCCTTCCAAGCTGAGGGTCGTGGGTTCGAATCCCATCGCCCGCTCTCATGTGAACAGCGGTCACCGCGGATGTATGCGCGGTGGCCGCTGTTTTCGTTCTCCGCCGGTGTGCAGTCGGCCGCGGCCTCGGGTTGCGGCGTTCGTTCGATCGGGCTCATCCTTGCGCCACTCTTCGCATCCTCACACACCCGATCGAGGGCTCGCGCGTGGCCACCACCGCATCGACCGCTCGCCGCGGCATCCCCGCGGTCGCACTCGTGTTGCTCTGGACGTTGCCCGCCGATGCGCAGTGGACAAACCGGTACACGCAAGTCGGAAGCGGCCATCACGTCTATCTCGAGGGCTACGAGATGCCGACGCTCGCAGCCGGCCCGATGGACGCGGCCGTGTCGCCGGACGGCTCACGCATCGCGGTCGCCGAGCGTGGCTGGCTCTGGATCGTCGACGCGACGACCCGAATGGCCCGGCAGCTGACGTCGGGCGGTGCCCTGGATTCGCGGCCGCGCTGGTCGCCCGATGGCGAGCGGATTGTCTTCGTGCGAGACGACGGTTCGGACACCTGGAT
>JBFJPA010000483.1:0-3477 GCA_041617355.1 Longimicrobiales bacterium | reverse complement strand
GTTGAATAATCCGTTGTCCGTTACCCCGTGCTCAGTGGTTTACCGCGGCATGGGACCGGAACGATCCGCGGGCGACGCATAGCCCGTCATCTCCAGGAACCCACGCCCCGTGACACGCTCACCCCGGTTCGTCCCCGTGACATCGACGGCACCTTCCCAGTAGCGAACGGTCAGGTCGAGCTCCTGTGTGCGGAAGGCCGCGGTAACCCGCAGATCGAGGTCCACTCTCGGCACGCGCACGTTCCAGCTCACGGGGTACCGCGTTCCATCGATCGGGCTCGTCCAGGTATCCACGACCTGGAGGGCGAGATCGTCGCTCTGGAGTCGTGTCGCCTCGCCGTCAGCGTCGACGAGCAGTCCCGCGCTGTAGGGGTCGGCCGTGCCGTCGGCGCGACGCAATTGATAAACGACGAGCTCGCGGCCGTCGTCGAGCTGGATCGCGAACCAGTCCCAGCCGACGACATCGCGGCCCAGTGCACTGGTGCTCCACTCGCGATCGAGCCACGCCTCTCCCGAAACCGCGAACGACTCACCAGCGACGCGGACCTCGCCGCGAGCGGGCATGCGTGTGAGCGAGTAGTAGTACGATGCGTTGCCGGGCTCCGGCCCCTTCGCGCTGAGGCCGGCATCGCCCTGGAGCACGATCGGCTTGCCGGCATCCAGAATGAGATCGATGGCGACGGAGTCGGTCGCGGCGCGCATGCGGACGGGAAACGTGGAGTCCGCCGCGACGCTCTGGATCGACCAGTCTTCGAGCCAGACGCGGAACGGTTCGGCCTGCGCGCCCGCCAGCCCGGCCGCGCCGCGCGCGAATCGCTCGAAGGCGAGGAACCGCTCACGGCCGACATCGCCGAGCGCGAAGTGCGCCATCCAGATGTCGTTTGTCTCCCAGGCCGACGTACGCTCGAGCGGATCGGGCGACTGCGCGCTGCGAAAGAACGTGAGCTGAACGCCGAAGCGCCGGCCACTTTCCGATTCCACGTTGCCCGTGACGTACCACCACTCGATCCGGAACCCCGGATGCGGGCCGTGGTCGGCCGGAAACGAGAATGGTCGCGGCGTGTCCGCGCGCAGGTAGCCGGCCGTATCGCCGGTCGCCATGGCCTCGCCGAGCGAGAGCGACGTGCGCACCTCGGCCGTCTCGCCGGTACAGGCGAGGAGGAGCAGGGCAGGGAGGAGGCGTCGCACCCTCACTCCTCCCTCACCGCCCCGCCCACGCCCATCCTCGCCATGCGCCACGCCGGATAGATGCCGGCCAGCAGTGCCGCGACGAGTGCGAGTGCGACGGACTGGAGCAGCACGCCGACATCGAGCTGCATGTCGATGGTCCAGCCGAAGGAGCGGCGGTTGATGACGTGGATCATGGTCCAGGCGAGGACGAGGCCGAGCGGGATGGCGAGGATGCCGGCGGCCAGGCCGAGCAGTCCGGTCTGCGAGGTGATCAGGGTGGCGAGCTGCCGTGGCGTGACGCCCGTGGCTCGCAGGATGCCGATCTCGCGGGTGCGCTCGAGCTGGAGCGCCATCAGCGCGCCGAGCACGCCGACGAAGGCGACAGCCAGGGCGAGGGCACGCAGCACGATCGTGATCGCGAAGGTACGGTCGAACACGCGGAGCGAACCTTCGCGCAGGGCCCGGTTCGACTGGAAGACGATGCGGCCACCGCCCGTGTCGAATGCACGCAGGTCACGGATCAGCGCATCCGGCTCGGTATCCCGCGTTGCGAAGACGGCGATGGAGCCGATGGCATCGTCATCGAACAGATCGTCATAAACGGCGCGTTCGACGAAGACGATGCCGTGTTCGCTGGCGTAGTCGCGATAGATCCCGGCCACGGGCAGCGCGCGCATACCCCGGTCCGTCGGCAGCCGCAACGAGTCGCCGATCGTCAGCTCGCGGCGGTAGGCGAGCGGCTCGGAGATGAGCAGTCCGCCGCGCGCGAACGCGGGCCACGCATCGTCGGGATCACCTTCGAGCAGCTGGAACGCGGCGCGGTGGTCCGGAAAGAGCTGCACGGCGACGAGGCGCAGATCGCCATCGTCGAGGGGCAACGTCACGTTACGATATGTCGAGATGCCGGCGACTCCCGGGGCGGCGCGGATGCGCCGGACCAGCTCGGGATCGAGGGTCGCCTCGACCCGGTTGTTGGTCGCGGCGGGCGTCGAGACGTAGACGTCGGCGACGAGTGCCTGGCCGAGCCAGTTCGCGACGGCGCCACGGAAGCTTCCGATCAGCAGGCCCATCGCGATGCCGACGGCGATCGCGACCGACAACGCGGCCACGGCCGGGCCCGTGCGGCTGAGTGTCGCCGACACGCCGCGTGTGGCCATGCGGCCGAGCATGCCGAACGCGCTGGAAGCGACCGGCCGCAGCGCCTGCGTCAACAGGACCGTCCCTGCCGGTGCGATCATGGCTCCGGCCAGAATCAACAGGAACAAGGCGGCGAAGCTCGCGACCAGACCACGCTCGGAAACGGCGAGCAGGACCGCGCCCCCGGCCGCCAGCGGGAGCGACAGCCAGGCGGCGGTGCGTACGCCCGCGCGCGCACCCGTTTCGGCGACGGACCGCAAGAGCGCCGCACGTGGCGATGTGCGTGTCGCTTCGAGAGCGGGTGGCAAGGTCGCCAGCACGGTCGCCCCGAGGCCGAGTCCGATCCCCTTGGCAAGGACCCACGCGGAGGGGCGTACACCCGTCACGGTGACCGTGTAGTAGAGGTCGTTGACCGTGCGTGTGACGAGGCGCACGAGTCCGCTGCCGAGCAACAGGCCGAGTGCGACACCGACTGCCGTCGCCGCGAGCCCGATCAACAGCGCCTCGGCCAGGACCTGGCCCAGCACCTCGCGCCGTGTGACCCCCTGTGCGCGAAGCAGTCCGATGAGCGGCCTCCGCTGTACGACGCTGAAGGTCATCGCGTTGTAGATGAGGAACATGCCGAACACGAGGGCGACCAGGCCGAGCGCCGTCAGGTTGACCTCGAACGCGCGCGTCATGCCGGCCGTGGCGGCGGTGCGCGCGGCCGTCTCCAGAACACGTGCGCCGGGCGGCAGTGCGCCTTCGATACGGGCGATGGTCGAATCGTCGTTCTCATCGATCCGCAGGTCGATTCGGTCGAGAGCGCCCGCCCGGTCGAGCAACTCCTGCGCCGACGCGATGTCCATCAACAGCAGGTCCGCGATGGCGCGGCGGGACAGGTCGTCGGCGGGGTCGAGCGTGCCCGCGACGTGCACCGTCCGGCGCACGCCGCCGACATCGATCGCGAACGTGTCGCCCGCAACCAGCGCCAGCTCGTCGGCCGTGGACCACGCGAGCAGTGACGCGCCGGGACGAGTCAGGATCGCGGAGACATCGACGCCGTCCGTTGCCGGTGCGACGTAGGGCCGGAACGGCGCTTCCGCGAACGGATCCACACCCAGCACACGCAAGGTTCGGCCGCGCGCACCGTCGTCAGCGAGAAACCGGACCCAGCCTTCGACGAGCGGC
>JBFJPA010000482.1:0-3481 GCA_041617355.1 Longimicrobiales bacterium | reverse complement strand
CCGGAGCGAGCGGGAAGTCACACTGAATGCGGGCGAGTCGGCAGACCTCGAGGAGTACACGGTCCGCTTCGACGAGATTCGGGCGTGGGAGGAGCCGCACCGATTCGTCGTCGCCGCGCGGTTGACGGCGTTCGAACGTGGCCGGGAGATCGGCCAGCTGCAGCCGCACCTGAATTTCTACGGTGGCCGCGCCGAGCCGATTACCACGCCGGCAGTGCGCAGCCGCCCGGTGAATGACCTGTACGTGAACCTGCTGGCATTCGACCGGTCCGCCGGTGCGCACGCGACGCTCTCGATCATCGTCGAGCCGCTCGTGCTCTGGATCTGGGTGGGCGGTATGATCCTGGCCGGTGGCGCGTTCGTATCGGCGTGGCCTCGACGGAAGCGGCGGACGCCGGACCGGCCGACGCGAACCCTGGAACCGGCGGAGACCACATGAACTGGCGCCGCGGAGGGATCGGGCTTGGCATCGGCATGCTCATCGTGGCCCTTCTCGGGTACGGCCTCACGGTCGACCCGCGCGAGATCCCCTCGCCGCTGCCGGGCACGGCCGCACCGATGTTCGAGCTGCCCACGATGGAGAGCGTCGAGACCATCGACCTGGCGGCGCTGCGCGGACAGGTCGTCGTCCTGAACTTCTGGGCTTCCTGGTGCGTGCCGTGTCGCGTCGAGCACGCCGATCTCGTGGCCGCAGCCGAACGGTATCAGCCGCGGGGCGTGCGCTTCTTCGGCCTGGTCTACCAGGACTCGCCGGGCAGTGCACGCGCATTCATTCAGGAGTTGGGCGGCGTGAATTATCCGTCGCTTCTGGACGAGGGAACGCGCGTGGCCATTTCGTATGGCATCACGGGCGTGCCGGAGACGTTCGTGATCGACCAGGACGGTGTGGTCGCCTTCAAGCACAAGGGTCCCATCACGGTCGGGCAGCTATCGAGTGTTCTCGAGCCGCTGCTGAGCGACGCGCCGGCCCTGCCGTCCTCTGCGGCGCATCCGGGGGGTTCGCCGTGACGAGCGTGGGCGCAGCGGTGCTGCGGCTGATGACGGTGCTCGCCGTGGCCCTGGCGGTTGGCCCGGCGCCCTCGTCGGGGCAAGTGCAAGACAGCGTGGCGCTGGAAGCGCTCACGCGGGAAGTCGCCGCGCAGCTGCGCTGCGTCGTATGCCAGGGTCTATCTATCCAGGACTCGCCGTCGGAGCTGGCGCAGGACATGCGCGGTGTCGTGAAGGAACAGCTTGCTGCCGGCAAGACGCCCGAAGAAGTGAAGGCCTATTTCGTCGCACGCTACGGCGAGTGGGTCTTGTTGCAGCCGCGCGCGACCGGCTTCAACCTCGTCGTCTACGTCCTCCCCGTGGTTGCCTTGCTGGCAGGCGCGCTCGCCGTCGTGGTGCTGGCCCGGCGCTGGTCGGCGAAGCCGGAAGGCGGCGCGAATGCGGTCGAGTCCGCGCTGGCGGACGACCCCGACCTCGCCGACTGGGACGAGCTGGTACCCCGGGGCTGAGGGGTCAGCGAGCGCACAACGGGGCCGATCGGCAGTTCCGCCGACCGGCCCCGTTTCGTTGGCGCGGACGGGCCGCTAGAAGAGACCCGTGATCGTGCCGTCCGCGGCGAGGCTCATGGCCTCGGCGGCCGGTTTCTTGGGCAGGCCCGGCATGGTCATGATGTCGCCCGTGTGCGCCACGACGAAGCCCGCCCCCGCCGAAGGCGTGACCTCACGGACGGAGATGCGGAAGCCGGTGGGCGCCCCGCGCAGCGCGGGGTTGTCGGAGAACGAGTACTGTGTCTTGGCCATGCACACCGGCACATCGCGGAGGCCGATGCTCTCCAGCCGCGCGATGTCCTTCCGTGCCGTACCCATCCAGTCGACACCGTCCGCACGATAGATCTCGCGGGCGACGCGCTCGATCTTTTCGGCGAGTGGCAGGTCGCTCGGGTAAAGCGGACGGAAATCCGCCGTTCCGGTTTGCAGCATTTCGAGCACGGCGTCGGTCAACTCCAGGGCGCCACTGCCGCCTTCGGCATGAACGTTGGCCATGGCGACCGGGACGCCGGCGTCGCGGCAAAGCTCGCGGAGTGTGGCGACCTCGGCGTCGGTGTCGGATGCGAAGCGATTGATGGCGACGATCGGCGGTACACCGAATTTGCGGACGTTCTCCACGTGGCGTGCGAGGTTGGCGAAGCCGGACCGCAGTGCCGCGACGTTCTCGGTCGCGAGGTTCGCCTTGTCCACGCCACCGTGCATCTTGAGCGCGCGGATGGTCGCGACGACGGCCGCGACTTCCGGACGCAGGCCGCCGGTGCGGCACTTGATGTCGAAGAACTTCTCGGCGCCGAGGTCCGCGCCGAAGCCGGCTTCCGTGACGACGACGTCACCGAGCCGCAGCGCACAACGGGTCGCGATGATCGAATTGCAGCCGTGCGCGATGTTGCCGAACGGACCCGCGTGAATGAACGCGGGCGTGCCCGCGAGTGTTTGCACGAGGTTCGGCTTGACGGCGTCCTTGAGCAGCAACGTCATCGCGCCGGCCGCGCCCAGCTCGCCGGCGCGCACCGGCTTCTGGTCGCGGCTGTATCCGACGATGATCGAGCCGAGACGACGCTCGAGATCTTCGCGGTCCGCGGCGAGCGCGAAGATGGCCATGATCTCGGATGCGGCCGTGATCAGGAACCCGTCCTGCCGGGGAACGCCGTTCGCCGTGCCGCCCAGGCCTACCACGATGTTGCGCAGGGCCCGGTCGTTCATGTCGACCGTCCGCTTCCACGTAATGCGGCGGGCATCCACGTCCAGCGCGTTGCCCTGGTGCAGGTGATTGTCGAGCATGGCGGAGAGCAGCGCGTGCGCCGTCGAGACGGCGTGGAAGTCGCCCGTGAAATGCAGGTTGATGTCCTCCATCGGGACGACCTGAGAGTAGCCGCCGCCGGTGGCGCCGCCCTTGACGCCGAACACCGGGCCGAGGCTCGGCTGGCGCAAGCACAGGACGACCCGCTTGTCGCGCAGAGCCAGCGCATCCGCCAGTCCCACCGATACCGTCGACTTGCCCTCGCCCGCCGCCGTCGGGTTGATCCCGGTGACGAGAACCAGCCGGCCCTTCGCGTCCGGGCGGGCCGCCACGGACTCCAGCGGGATCTTCGCCTTGGTCGCACCGTAGAGCTCGATGTCGTCGGCGCCCAGGCCGAGCTTTGCGGCGATCTCGGTGATCGGTCGGAGCGTCGCGGCCTGCGCGATCTGGATGTCGGTGAGCATGGAGTCCGATGTGTGGGGTGTCGATGCGGCCGGCGTCCGGGCCGGCGCGAGCGGGGCCAATAATTGCAGGCCCGCCGCATCCATACAAGCCGGCCCGGGGTTGCTGGGGTTCGGCGCCTCCCCCTAGTGTTCCGTCATGAAGCCATTCACATGTCGTGGTCACCATGCGGCGTGGAGGTCGATCACATGACGCCGCCCCGCGTCCGCTTCGCGCCTTCGCCAACGGGCTTCCTGCACGTCGG
>JBFJPA010000481.1:0-3485 GCA_041617355.1 Longimicrobiales bacterium | reverse complement strand
GCTCGGTCAGGGCCGTGCCGTCCTCGACGGGCGGACGCGGCGGGCCGTACTGCGTGCCGAAATACTCCCAGCAAACGCCGCTCACACCCTTCGTCTGCTTGACGGCGTCGCCCAGATCGGTCACGCTCGGCTGGACATACGGCTTCTTCGACATGTTGGCCTCCATTCCTCAAGGTCGTAGACTGACGAGCGAGGTCGTTCTCGCTTGCGTCCCCCCATCAGGCCGCAGTGGCGGCCGCCGCCGGCGCGGCCCATTTCCCGGACCGGACCGACAACCACGTCTCGAGCGACAAAGCGCTCATCAGGAAAACCAGATTCTGCACGATCCCGCGGCGGGCCTGGTCGACGGCGTCGCGCAGCGCTTGCGGTTCGATAATGCCCATCTGGGCAAGGATCGGATCGCGCAGCAGGCCGTCGATGCGCCGCCGTTCACGCGTCAGCGACCACAGGATGCGCGCGTCAATGGAGCCCTTGCTGTTCCGCGTGCGGACCTCTTCGGGCAGCAGGCCCCGCATGGCCTCGCGCAGGACCCACTTCTGCTGGTTCGGCCGGATCCGCATCGAGACCGGCAAGCGCATGCTCGCTTCGACGAGCGGCCGGTACAGGAACGGGTACCGGACCTCGATGCCTTCCTCGAACGGACCGCGGTCGATCCACGCCGGAATCGAGCGGATGTCGCGGACGATGCGGCGCGCGAAGAGCGCACCGGGCCGGTCCTGCGCGGCACGGCCGGTCAGGATTCGCGAGCCCATACCGGTCCGCTTCGCGAACCGGGCCGTGATCCAGGACGGCATCGCGTACGCCGGGTCCTGGCCGCGCCAACGCGACGGGACGAGAGGCCGCATGACTTCCGTACGCAGCAGCGACCAGAAGCTGAGCCGCGTCTGGACCGACCAGCGCGCGACTTCCCGAACAGCGGCGCCCGGACGGCCGTTCGCCGCCATGTCCGCCATGTAGTTGAGGTGTCCGAGCAGGTAGTGGTCGGAGCCGAATCCGCTCAGCAGCACGCGGCCGCCCGCCTTGCGCACCACATCGACGACCCGCTGGTCGCGCGCGAAGAAGGGATAGAGCGGCCGGGGCCCGTCCGTGATCGGCGGCGCGCCGCTGTCATCTTGCCAGGCCCAGTAGTCGTGCACCTGTTCGCTGCGCAGGCCGAAGCGCTGGATCACGGCGTCGGAATAGCGACGCTCATCGCCGCCGCCCAGGGAGTCGACCAGCGTCAGCGTGCCAGCCAGCTTCTCGCCGCCCGTCACGGACTGCGCCATGGCAACGACCGAGGACGAGTCCACGCCGCCCGACAGCTGGGCCCACGTCGCCATGGGCGCCGCCAGCCGCGACGAGACCGCCTCGCGGAACAGCGTGCGGAACAGCTCGACCTGCTCCTGGACGCCCGCCTTCTCGACCGGCGTGAAGGCATCCGGCGTCCAGAAGTGGCGACCTTCGGCCGCCGTGCCGCGCTGCACCAGACAACCGCCCGCCGGGATCGGACGAACCCCTGCCCAGATCGTCCGATCCTCGGGGCCAGCCAGACCCGCGAGCAGGTCGGCCATGAAATCCGTGTCGTACGCGTCCGGCGACGCGATCGTGTCCATACGCGAGGCGAACAGCATGGCGTCGCCCATCGCGCGGTAGTACAGCGGCTTGACGCCGAACGCATCGCGCGCCGCCAGCAGGCGGCCGGCCCGGCTGTCCCACGCGACGAACGCGAAGTCGCCGAGCACGCGCGGCAGCGCCTGCTCGCCATACGCGTCCAGCACACGCAGCACGACCTCCAGGTCGGACACCGAGTTCGGGACCGCCGCCCGACACAGCGAGACCAGCTCCGCACGGTTGTCGAGGCGAACATCGCCGACCGCGACGATGTCGCCGAATCGTGCCGACAGCGGACGCAGTGAGCGGCCTTCCGCTACGGCGGCCAGGAACGGACCCGCCTCCAGCGTCGCCGGCTCCGGCTCACCCCTCTGTCGGAGCCGCGCGAGCGGACCGAACACGTCCGCCTTCTGCAAGGGCCCGCCCAGCGGACGGAATGCACACACGTACATCTCAGTTTCCTCCCAAGCTCGGAAACGGCGCGAGCCGCGTCACGAAGTCTTCCGGCTCGTTGATCGGCCGGCCGTCGTGCTCGACCCACGCGTGCGCCGCGAACGGGAACGGCTGCACTCCGATCCGCAATTCCGCGGGAACGCCCCGCCGCCGGAGCAGCAGGAACAACGCGAGCGATTGCTCGAGACACTGTGCACGACCCGGATAAAACGCCGCCGCCGTCGCCACCTGCTTCGCCGTGTCCACGACCACCCGCGGCGCCGTCGCCAGCGCCGCCGCGCCCGCCGGCTTCGCCAGCCGCCGGGCCAACCGAACCGACCGACGCAGGCCCAGCGTCTTCAGCGCCAGGTCCGCAGCGGCCAGCAGAATCGTGCACGTCGCGACGTGCGGCGCCTGCGCCATCATTTCCGTTCGATCAGATGAGCGTCCTCGAGACCGACCAGGAACGTCCGCACATCCGTCTCCGCCTGCTCCGCCGCCACCTCGAACTCCGACGCCAACGTCTCCGCGATCCCGCCCACCGTAAGCCCCTGCTCCATCCCCAGCCAGACCACCGCGCCCACATCATCCAGGCCCAGGAACCGGTCGCGCTTCGTGTCCAGCAGAAAGACGCGACCCTCTCCCGCCGTCGCCACAACGTGCGCCGACGGCCGAAATGACGATGTGCGGCTGATCATCGTCTTTCGGCTCGGGGCCGGCCGCCGGTTCCGCATCAGCGCGAGAAGCGTTCGCATGCTCTTCATTCAGTGTTGGGGTGCTGTAATCAACATATCGGCTCCTCCTACTAGAAAGGTGGAGATCGTGTCAGAAGCGTGTCAGAAGTTGGTGGAGAAACGTCAAGAAACGGTGGAATTGTGGAGATCGTGTGGAGAGAGGTGGGCTAAGCCCTAGTCCTGCAAGCGATAACCGCCTTTTCGGATCGTCAAAATATGCCGCGGGTCGGCCGGATCGTCCTCCAACTTCTTGCGCAGCTCCGCGACATGGCTGTCAATCGTGCGGCTGGCCACCGCACCCCGGTACCCCCACGCCGCCTTGAGCAGGTCCGATCGCGACACGACCGTGCCACGGCGCTCCAGCAGCGCGAGCAGCAGCCGGTACTCCCGGTGCGTGAGCGGCACGTCACGGCCCCGGCGCGTCACGCGCTGCGCGTGCGTGTCCACGGTGACATCGCCGAAGCGGAGCGTGCCCTCCGTCGCCTCACGGTCCTGGACGAGGCCTGCTCGTCGCAACAGGGCCTGCACACGCGCGAGCAGCTCCATGAGGCTGAACGGCTTGGTCACGAAGTCGTCGGCGCCGAGCCGGAAGCCGAGCACCTTGTCCGCCTCTTCCCCACGCGCGGACAGAATGAGGACGGGGGTGTCGTTGCCCTCCTCGCGGAGTGTACGCAGCACACGGTATCCGTCCATTCCCGGCATCATCAAGTCGAGGATGATCAGGTCGGG
>JBFJPA010000480.1:0-3486 GCA_041617355.1 Longimicrobiales bacterium | reverse complement strand
GTACGGCTGTGCGTGGCCGAACGGATCCGCCACGAGCAGCGTCAGCTCGACACCGCTGACGACGAGCCTGCGATCCGCGAGCAGGTCCCAGTCCTTCGCCCCGCCGATGCCCGCGGCGATGAGATCGACGCCGGGCGGATCGAGATCGAGGACGAGGATGACGTGGTCGAGTCCGAGGCCGGTCGTGTCGAAGAGCCTCGGGCCCGGCACCCTCTCGAGGATGGCGTCGAGCCTTCCGGGCAGCAGGCTCCCGACGTCGCCGATCCCGCCGATCCGCCTGGCCGGCGAGACGGTCAGGAAGAGCTTGCTCGAGTCGAGCGGCAGCGAGCCGGTCACCTCGACGCCCGTCTCGCCCTTCCCGACGCGGATGCGCAGAACTGCAGCGGATTCGACGTGGCCGTCCTGCGCGGGACCCGCGACGAGGCCCAGCGACGTCTCGGCGCGGAACTCGCCGCCCGCACCGACCGTGAACGGCGCCGACTCGATCGCGACGGTGGACGCGCCGTCGTGTCTGTCCACGCCGCCGTGCAGGGCGATGGCCGCCGCCGCCTCCGGCAGCAGGCCGCGCAGCCAGCCGAGCGGCTTGACGTCGCTCTCGAGATCGAGCGTGCCACTGAGCGTCAGCGCACTCGTCGCCTCGGACCCGCCGCCGGATCCAGCGGAGGCATGGCCGGGCGAGCACAGCGTCGCGGACGCGTCGCGCAGCGTGACCGCATCCAGGCTGCCGCCCGCGATGTCCGGTGCGACGTCCTTCAGCTGCCAGCTGCCGTCCGGTCTGATGTCCAGGGCGGCCCGGGCAGAACCGTCCGAACCGACGCTGAACGTCGCACGGACGCCGGCGGACTGCGTCGCCACCGGCCAGTTCATCGTGCCGGCGATCAGGACCGTGTCGGCCCCGTCCGTTCGATCGTGCACGCGGACGTCGAGCGTCCCGCCCGGCAGGAACTCGCGGAACAGCCGCGCGAGGTCGGGCGAGTCGAGGGTCGTCGGCCCCAGACGCAGCACGCCCCCGGAGGTCGCTGCCGTGAGTCTCCGCTTCAGCTCGTCGAATGAAATCGGCATCTCGTCGTTTCCCGGCGGCGCGGCCGATGGCAGATGAAAACAAGTCAGCGACGCGCGACCCAGCACGCGTCGCTGACCCGTTGACCGACGTCGGATGTGTTGTTGGCTCAGTCGGCCGCGACCTCGGCGGCCATACCATAACGTGGCGCGCCGATCGCCTCGGCCACCGGCTCCACACGCACGCCGCAGTACTTGAACTCGGGGATCTTCCCGAACGGATCGAGCGCCGGGTTGGTCAGCAGGTTCGCCGCGGCCTCGACGTAGCAGAACGGGATGAAGACGGCGCCGCGAGGCACACTGTCGTCCCGGCGCGCCATCGCGACCAGTTCGCCCCGCCGCGTCGTCAGACGGATGCTGTCGCCGGTCCCGATCTCCATGGCGTCGAGATCGCCGGGATTCACGCTGACCGTGGGCACGGGCTCGAGCGCGTCGAGCACGCTCGCGCGCCGCGTCATGGCGCCCGTGTGCCAGTGCTCGAGCACGCGGCCCGTGATCAGCACGAACGGGTACTCGTCGTCCGGGTGCTCATCGCCTTCGGCATGCCCGTACTCGGCGGGCACGAACTTCGCCCGGCCATCGTCCGTCGGGAAGTCCTCGATGAACACGACTTCCTCGCCCGGGTCGCCTTCGTTGCGGCACGGGTACGTGACCGAACTCTCGCGATCGAGCCGTTCCCACGTGATGCCGGCGCAGCTCGGCACGGCCTTCCGGATCTCCTCCCACACCTCGTGCGGGCCCGCGTAGTTCCAGTCGAGACCGACGCGCTGCGCGATCTCCTGGATGATCCAGAGATCCTGGCGCGCATCGCCCGGCGGCTCGAGCGCCTGCCGGCCGAGCTGCACGCGGCGGTCCGTGTTCGTGAATGTGCCCGTCTTCTCCGGGAAGGCGGACGCGGGCAGGATCACGTCGGCGAACGAGGCCGTCTCCGTCAGGAACAGGTCCTGCACGACCAGCCAGTCGAGCGAGGCGATGGCTTCGCGCGCGTGCTGCACGTCCGGGTCCGACATCGCGGGGTTCTCGCCCATGATGTACATCGCGCGGATCTCGCGCCGCTTCGCCGCCTTCATGATCTCGACGACGGTCAGGCCCGCCTTCGGGTCGAGGTCCGGCTCGTTCCACAGCTCGGCGAAATCCGCCCGGGCCTGCGCGTCGTTGCACGGGCGGTAATCGGGATAGACCATCGGGATCAGGCCCATGTCGGACGCGCCCTGCACGTTATTCTGCCCGCGCAGCGGGTGCAGCCCGGTGCCGCGGCGGCCGATCTGCCCGGTCATCAGCGTGAGCGCGATCAGGCAGCGCGCGTTGTCCGTGCCGTGCACGTGCTGCGAGATGCCCATGCCCCAGAAGATCATCGCGCTCTTCGCCGTGGCGTAGAGCCGGGCGGCCGCGCGGATCTCGTCCGCGGCGATGCCGGTCACGTGCTCCATCGCCTCGGGGCTGTACGCCTTCACCGTGCGCTTCAGCGCGTCGAACCCGGTGGTGCGGTCGCGCACGAACGCCTCGTCGACCAGGCCCTCCTCGATGATCACATGCATCATCGCGTTGAGCAGCGCGACGTCCGTGTCCGGCCTGAACTGGAGCATGTGTGTGGCGAGGCGCGCCATCTCGGTGCGGCGGGGATCGATGAGGATCAGCTTCGCACCGCGCTCGACCGCGTTCTTCATGAACGTTGCCGCGACCGGGTGGTTCACGGTGGGATTCGCGCCGATGACGATGAAGACATCCGCGTACTGGACATCGCTCACCTGGTTCGACACCGCGCCGCTCGCGATGCCCTCCATGAGCGCAGCCACGGACGACGCGTGGCACAGCCGCGTGCAGTGGTCGACGTTGTTGGACAGGAATCCGGTGCGGATCAGCTTCTGGAAGAGGTACGCCTCCTCATTGCTGCCCTTCGCGGAGCCGAAGCCGGCCATCGCGCCGCGTCCGTGCTTGTCGAACGTGTCACGCAGCCCCTTCGCGGCCAGGTCGAGCGCCTCGTCCCACGTCGCCTCGCGAAACACGTCGCCGAAGTTGCCCGGATCGACGAGCGCGTTCGCGTCCTTGGGAACGCCGGGCCGGCGCACGAGCGGCACGAGCAGACGCTGCGGATGGTGGACGTAGTCGAAGCCGAAGCGGCCCTTCACGCACAGGCGGCCCCAGTTGGCAGGACCGTCGCGACCGGTCACATGCGTGATGCGTTCGTTGCGGATGTGGAACACCGTCTGGCAGCCGACGCCGCAGTACGGGCACAGCGAATCGACGGAGCGCGCGTCGGCGCCGTTCGCGGCTGCGCCGTCCACGTACGTAGCCGCCGGTGCGGGGGGTGCCTTGACCGGGTGCGGGGCGCGCGCCGCGTGCCCATCGCCTGAAACCGTCGCGCGAGCCGACGCTCCGTTGCCGCCGCCGGCCGTCGCGCCGTTTCCGGCCGCCTCGGCCCATGCG
>JBFJPA010000479.1:0-3495 GCA_041617355.1 Longimicrobiales bacterium | reverse complement strand
GCGGGACTCGCGGGGTTGGGCCTGAACTGCTGGGTCCCTCGCGCGTGGCTGGAAACGGGGCGTGTCGGTCGCATGGAAGGCGTGGATTGACGGTGCGCCGACGATCGATTGACAGCGTGCGGGTAGACTGGGCGGGCGACGCTGGACCGCGTCGCGGGACTCCTCGTTCCCGGAGCGCGTCGTGTGTCGGCTCACGGAGGGGGTTCTGTTCCTGGGCTGTGGCGCCTCCGCCCACGCGCACAGCGCGGCGCTGGCCGTGGTCGGGCCGGCGCTACCGCGTTATTACGCGAGTCGGGACGGCGCCCGCGCCCGGGCCACCTGCGTCCGGCACCGCGGTGGAGGCTGGTACGGCTCGTACGCCGAAGCACTCGAGACGGCGCCCGCGTCCACCGTCGTGATCACGACGCCGTTGGCAACGCATTTCGAGCTGACGTTCCTGGCGCTGGCCGCGGATCGTCACGTGATCGTCGATTCGCCTGCGTTCCCGCGGGCAGCCGACTTCGAGCTCGTGCGGGATGCGGCACGCGCGGCCGGACGGTCGGTTCTGGTCGCGGCGAACTGGTTCTATCGGCCGCTTACCGAGCACCTTCGTGGCATCATCGCGGCGCGCACGCTCGGGGAGATACGACTGCTTCAGGTGAATGCGCTGAACATGCCGGTGCCGCGCCCAACGAGCGCAGCGCGCAGAACCTCTCCGGCTGACCTCCGGGCCGATCTCCTGGATTGGGTGAGCGTGATGGCGGGGTTGGGACTTCCGGTGTCCCGAATCAGCCGGCACCCGGCCGGCGCGACACCGGGTCCCACGCGGCTTGTCGCGATCGAATACGCCAACGGGGCCGTCGGACTGCTCGTCCACTCCCAGGAAGTGGCCGCGCGCTTTCGACTGTTCCGCCTGTCCTCGATTCACGGGACCGAAGGCTCCGCGCTTTTCGAGACCGGTGGTCGGTTCTTCCTGGAGCGTGGACGACGTCGCCGACTCATGCTTTCCGCACGGGACGACGCGCGCGGCCGGCGCTCCATGTTCACCGACTTCCTCCACGCGTTGCGAGGCGACCGCGAGCCGCGCTATACGCTGGTGGACGCGCACCGGGATCTTCGGCTGCTGGAGCGGATTCGCGCGATTCCGAGCGCGAGCGCAGTGCGGTGATGCGGGGCCGGGCCCCGGCAGCCCGGCCGGCGCGGGTTCCGGCTGATGAGCATTGCCCACGCGCGCCACGCGCGGGTAGATATGACGGACACCCGTATCCGACGGGAGCCGGCCTTCCCACCACTCTCTCCGCCGTCGTCCATGATTACGCTCCGGCTGTTCGGAGGCGCATCACTCGAGTCGGGACAGAGCCCGATCACCGGCCGTAGTGCGCAGCGGCGACGGATCGCGGTCCTGGCATTGCTCGCGGTCGCGCGCCGGGGACTCACGCGTGACAAGGTGATCGGCTACATCTGGGCCGACAACGACGCGGAAAAAGCGCGGCGACTGCTGTCCGAATCGCTGTACGTCCTGCGAAAGGAGCTGGGCGAAGACGCCATCCTCGCGTCAGGCGATGACCTGCGTCTGAACCCGGCAGTCGTGGATTGTGATGTCACAAGCTTCGAAGACGCGCTCGAAGCCGGCGATTTCGACCGGGTCGCGGAGCTCTATACGGGCCCGTTCCTCGACGGCTTCTACGTCAGCGACGCACTCGAGCTGGAACACTGGATCGAATCCGAGCGCACCCGATTGGCGCGCGCCTATCGAACCGCGCTCGAACGACTCGCCGAGCAGGCCGGCCGGGACGGACGCCACGATGACGCCGTCAACCGGTGGCGCAAGCTCATCGAGCAGGACCCGTTCAGCGGCCGCTACACACTCGGATTGATGCAGGCCCTGGACGCAGCCGGACATCGGGCGGCGGCGCTGCGGCACGCACGGACCCACGCGACGTTGCTGCGGGAGGAGCTCGACGCCGAGCCCGACCCGGACGTCGAAGCCCTCGCGGAGCGACTCCGTGAAGCGCCCGAACCGTCACGGCTGGCGAGCGTCGGCGACGAACGCACCGCCGCGGCGCAGGCGGCCACGTCTCCAGCCGACGAAGCTGCAGCCGGTCCGTATCCGGCGGCCCACCTGAAAGGTCTGGCCGAGGCCGGTACCGTCACCTTCCTGTTCAGCGACATCGAAGGCTCCACGGCACTGCTGCGTCGGCTCGGACCGCGCTACGCGGAACTACTCACGACACACCACGGCATCATCCGGGCGTGCGTACGGGAATGTCACGGCCGCGAGATCGACAACGCCGGCGATGGTTTCTTCATCGTCTTTCCGCGTGCGCGTGACGGGCTGGCCGCGGCCATCCGAATCCAGCGTGCGCTGGCCGACGCCAACTGGCCGGAGGGCGTGGCCGTCCGGGTTCGGATGGGCCTGCACACCGGCGAGCCGGCATTGACGCTGCAAGGGTACGTCGGCCTGGATGTACACCGTGCGGCGCGCATCTGCGGCGCGGCCCGGGGCGGGCAAATCCTGATGTCGGTCGTAACGCGCGAGTTGCTCGCCGGTGATGTCCCGGAGGGGGCGGACATCAACGACGAAGGCATGCACAGTCTGAAGGACCTGGAGCAGCCGGAGCACCTCTATTCACTCGTGCTCGCCGGAGTCACGTTACCGCTCGCGCCGCAGCGCAAACCGGTAGCTGCGCCCAGCGCTTCGATCCCCGTCGGTCTGGGGCCACCCGTACCGGTGACGGTCGCGACGAACCGGAGTTGGCTGCGCCTGGCCGTACCCGCCGGCATACTCCTGTTCGTGCTGGTGGCGCTGGGCGTGATGCTGCGACGGCCGGCGGCGCAGCCGCCCGATTTCGTCAGGGCGACGCCCGCCGACATGACACAGGTCGCGATCTTCCCGTTCGCGGTCGCGGGCGACGAACGGATCCAGTGGCTTCGCGTCGGACTGGCGCGGCTGCTGGCGGGCAAGGTGGATGGCGTCGCCGGCCTGCGCGCGACCGACGGGGATGCCCTTTTCGCCGCCATCGGCGAAGATGCCGCCTCGCCGACGCTGGCCGAGCGGATCGCCCGCCGGTTCGACGCACGGCTGATCCTGCTCGGCAACGCCACGTCGCTGGGGGATGGCCGCATCGCCGTCAACGTCCAAATGTACGACCTCGAGGCGACCGAGAACCCGCGCACGCGGGCGACGGCCGTGGGATCGGACACGAATCTCGACGTGCTCGTGAACGAGCTCGTCACGCAGCTGCTCGCGGACTGGGTGGGCGGATCGACACAAGTGTTCGCACGCATCCGCGGACTCAGCTCCGACTCCATCAACGCGAACCGCATGTGGATCGAAGGCGAGCTGCATTTTGCTGCGTCGCGCTACGATCGGGCAGTTCGAGCATTCACACACGCGACGGAAATCGATCCGTCGTTCGCCATCGCGCACTACCGTCTGTCGATGGCGGCGGAATGGGATCTCAAGTTCAATCTGGTGAAGGTGCACGCGGAGCGCGCGCGCCGCGCGGCGGGTGG
>JBFJPA010000478.1:0-3545 GCA_041617355.1 Longimicrobiales bacterium | reverse complement strand
GACCCGTCCCTTCCCTCAAGCGACGCCCGGCGTGCCACGCGGGGTCGACCGGCGGTGCCACGAGTCGGCCGCGAACAACCCGGCCAGCAGCAGCAGCGGCATGGTCACGGCGAGCAGCACGCTCGGCGCGGCGAACGTGTCGAAGAACGGGATGCTGGTCAGTCCGAGTACGAGAAACCAGAGCGCGCCGAGCCCGGGCGCCTTCCAGCCGATCAGTCCCCCCGCCAGCACCGCCAGGGCGGGCAGCAGGTGGATCAGAAGTCCGATCGACAGCCCTGCGTCCAGTGCGAACAACGCGAGAAAGCCCGCCAGCGCAACGGCGCCGGTCCTGGCCAGGAGGCCCGGCCAGGACCGCCGCGGCCTGGTGGGATTGCGGGTCAGGATGGGCATGGGACCCCCTTCCGAACACAGCGGTCACCTTCCACAACATGGCTCCGTGGGAGTGCGCGCGCCGTAAGGGATCCTCCCGGGTCGGCGTAGGAGTCCGCCGGATCGCGGCGTGTGCCCTAGCGGGCCGCGTAGTGATCGGCGCCAAGGAAGTGGAGGGAGACGTACGGCTCACTGCCGACGACCCAGCTGTCATGCGGTCTCGGCGGAATGTAGAAGAGCTGCCCTGCCCTCAGCTCGACGACACGGTCGTCATCGAACGCGGCCGTTGCGACGCCGGACAGGACCATGCCCACGTGCTCGACCGTACAGCGGGTGGCGCCCGTCTTCGGTCCGACGTGCTTCGACCATTTCCAGCCGGGCTGGTACGTCGCGCGGCCGATAGTCATCCCGCCAATGCGAACGATCTCGAACCGACCGAGCTCGAACGTGCGGATCTCGTCCGGCCGCTCGAATCGCTTGAGCACCATGCCGAGGTCTTCCATGCCGTTGGCTCCCGCGAAGGTCTTCGGCAGCATGTAGACCGCGTGCGCCGTTGGCAACCGCGTCGGCCAACAAAACGGGACTCCGGCGACTGGCCGGAGTCCCGTACGCGAGCCAGTGCGGCCCTCTCAGAGCACGATGCCGAGGCGCAGCAGATCGTCCACCGGATCGACGAGTGACTTGACGAACTCGAACACGTCGTCGGCCACGTGTACAATGCGAGCGAGAACCTTCGCTTCCCCTTCCGTGATCGGATCGCCGTTCGCGCCGACGATCGTCGGGTTCGACGGCGCACCCTTCGCCTTCGCGAACAGCTCGCCGCCGACCGTGAACGTCGCCAGCAGCTCTTCCTTCGTGCCGGTCGCGTCCACGCCGATCGAATGCGGCCCGTGACGCACCGTCAACTTCAACTCGCCGAGCTCTGCTTCTCCGCTACGCTTGCCGCGTACATCGCCCTCCGCGGAAAAGTCGTGGTTCGGGATGCCCAGCTTGAACGTGAGGTTCGACCGCTGCTCGCCGCCCCGATCGCTGCCCGACAGGTCGATCGCGAAATCGAGGCGGTTCGTCGCGTCCTGCAGGTATCCGTCGATGTCGATCACGCCCTGGCCTTCACCCGCCTGGATCTGGAACGCGTAATCCAGGAAGGTACGCCCGCCTTCCACGCCGATGAGGCGCAGACCGTACGCGTTGCCGGCCGGCCCGAGATCGATCAGATCCGCGTGGCCGATCTCGTTCATCACGTCCGGGTTGCCGTCGGCACCGGGCAGGTAGAGCACGAAGCGCACGCCATCCGCGGGTGCGCCCGTCCGCGTCGGATCGGGCGTATACTGCTGTGCCAGCGGATCATAGACGAACGTCTTGCCACGCGAGCCAGCCGAGATGAGCGGCGCGCCCGCCGCGCCGTCCGCAGCGGCAGCGCCGAGGATCGCACCGGACGGAACCCGCGTGCCGAGTGCTGCGAATCCGCGCAGACCCCGGCTGTCCAGCACGCCATCGAGGGCACGATAGTCCGCGAGCGCACGCTCGACGTCGAATCGCGGGCCGCGATCCGGTCCACTGGCATCCTGGCACCCCGCCAGCGCGACCAACCCGAATGCGAAGACCGCCGTGGCGCGCCGCGCCGCTGCCTTCTTCTGCGTCATCGTTCCCCCTTCGCTTCGTGTACTCCGATCCACAGGAATCGCGAATCGCATCATTCCGGCGGCCTCTTCCGGATTTCGCGGAGCTGTGCCTGCTGCTCCGGCGTAAGGATGTTCTTGATCCGGATCAACAGCACGGATTGTGTCACTTTCACCTGTTGCTCGATGTCCAGCACACGGTTCAGCGCCGCCGTCGCCTCTCGCTCGTCCACGCGGGGCTGTTCGAGCAGCAGGATCGCCTTCTCGACTTCCTCGAGCATCTGGAACTGGAGCGCGACGGCACGGCCCTGCAACTCCTGGATGGCCGTCGTCATGGCATCCCGCTGCGCCCGCGTCAGACCGATCCGCTGCGCGTTCTGCATCACCAGGTCAGGCGCGAAGAGCGCTTCCCCGATCCGGTCCTCGGCCCCGCGCCCTTGCGGCGGCTGCTGTTGCGCCGCGGCCGGACCGGCCACGAGCAGCGCCAAGAGGATCACCGCCCAGCGCGTCATTGCGTTCCTCATCGATCGCCTCCCGTCGTATCCGCTAACGATCCGGTTTCGCGCTCGACCACCGGATCGACTGGCCACGCCCGCGTCACGCCGATCCGCGGCACTGTCGTCATGAACTCCTGGCCCGGTACGTCGAGCAGGAAGTCGGTCGGCGACGTCCATGCACCTCCCGCGACACTCTCGGTCCACGCGGTAACCGCATCCTGAAAACGGCGGTCCCCACCGCCGCGCACGACCAGGAGTGCGAGCAGGGCGGCCGCAGCCAACGGGAACACCGGCCAGACGCTCCGCCGTGCCCGCGAATCCACCGCACGCGGCCGACGCGACAACATCGCGTCCAGGTCCGGCGCCCGCCCGGCATCACGCTCGCGCAGTCGCGCGAACGCTCCGCTCAACTCCTCATCCTTCCAGGGCTCGCTCACCTCGATCCTCCCGTGACAAGCGACGTCTCAACTGGTCCTTCCCTCTCGTGTAGTGCGTCCGTGCACTGCCCACCGAGATCCCCAGCACCTCCGCCGCCTCCGCAATCGTCGTTCCCTGATAGAACACCAGGTGCAGAACCTCTCGCTGTCGTTGCGGCAGTGTGCGCAGTGCCGACTCCAGCAAGAGCCTCGTCTCCGCTTCGTCGGCGGCGACCACGGCCGCCTGGGGTTCGAGCCGCGCTCGCAACACTGTTCGGCGGCGCTCACGCCGCCGCAGCTCCTGCGCGGTCCGCCGAATCACGCCGAACAGCCAGGTCCGAAACGTCGATCGCCCTTCGAACCGCGCCCGACCCTCCAACACTCGAAGGTACGCCGTCTGCAACGCATCCTCGGCCTCCGACTCGACACGATCACAACACGTCAACGCCCAACCCCAGCAGTCCGTGTGGATGCGCCGGATTTCCTGCTCGAGGTCGTTGCGATTCATCACCGTTGGCCGGCCTCCGTCGGGATCCTGGCATCCGTGTCATGAGTGACACGAGGCTGGCCCCTGTATGACATCCGTCATCCACCGCGTTTCCACAGCCGGGCGTGGACAGACCGCCCAGGACTGTGGAAACGCG
>JBFJPA010000477.1:0-3558 GCA_041617355.1 Longimicrobiales bacterium | reverse complement strand
CGGGCGTAGCGGTAGTCGCGGATGGCGGCGATCCGGCCGTCCTGCCACCGGATCAGGATGAAGTAGCTGGGCCGGTCCTCGGGGGCCTCGGTGACGAGAAGAGCGGGGCGGCCTTCGACCGAACCGACCGAGAGGCGGCAATCGACGGGCTGGTAGTTGGTGAAATACTGGCCGACCTGCTGGGCGCCGCGTGCGTGGAAGCGGCCGACGAGCTCGAGGCGGACATCCTCTGCGAGCAGGTCGCGGAGGCCGTCGAAGTCCCGCGCGTTGAAGCGCTCGGCGTAGCGATTGAGGAGGGCTTCTTCGTGGGGCGAAAGACGCGCGGGCTCGCCGGTCTCGGTCTGCTGCGCGGCCTTGTGCAGCGCCGCCCGGCCGCGGTGCAACGCGCCTTTGATTGCGGGCACGCTCATGTCCAGGATCTCGGAGACCTCGGCAAGTGAGCAGTCGAGGACGTCCTTCAGGATGACACAGCTCCGCTGCTGTGGCGTCAGTTTCGTGAAGTAGGACAAACCCGTCGCCGCCAGCTCGGCGCGGTCGATGGGATCGCCCTCGGTTGGCGCGGGCAGGTCGCCCTCGAGCAGCTCACCGAACCTCTGATCGTATCGGCGCAGGTGGTCCACGGCCTTGTTGTGTGCGACGCGAAAGAGCCATCTCCGTAGATTCGAGACTTCGGCCAGCTCGGAGATCTGGTAGTAGGCCTTCGCGAGCGTGTCCTGCACGATATCCTCGCCGTCCACGGACGAGCCGACCATGCGGGAGCAGTAACGGTGCAGGTCGGGGCGGACCTCGCGCACGAGCTCGTCGAAGGCGCGGCGGGCGGCTGTCTGGACGTCGGGTTGCATCGCGGACTCCAGTCGGGTGGCGAGGAGACACCCGGATGACGATCGACGGCACGAAAAGGGTGCGGCCTGCGAGGCCACATCCCGGAAGACGGCTCGTTCGTCGTCTGAGTGAACGCAAGTCGAAACTCGAACGGGAGCGTCCCATGACCGACCTGACCACGCCACTGGCGAACATCTTCGCGACGACGGACCAGCTGATCCCGCTCGTTCTGGACCAGTTGACCGATCGGATGGCGCGCACGCGTGCGCGTGACGATGAGGGCCCGTCGATCAGCTGGCACCTCGGCCACCTGCTGCACTACCGCTGCACGGCGCTGGACCTGCTCGGAATGGATGCGGCGAATCCGTACCGCGCGCCGTTCTTCGACAACGCCGCGACCGACGGCGCGAACTACCCGACGGTGGCCGAGCTGCGGGAGCAGTGGGCGGCCGTGAGCGCGCGACTGCTGGACGCGCTCGCGAAGGCCGGCGACGACGCGCTCGCCGCGCCCGTGTCCGGCGGCGCGCACGCGGAGCAGACCGTCCTCGACAAGCTCGCGTTCACCGCGTTCCACGAAGGCTATCACATGGGCGGGATCGCGGCGATCCAGAAACAGCTCGGGCTGCAGAGCCCGCCGGAAAAGATCATGGCGCAAATGACGGGATCAGGGGGCTGACCGCATGGCGGCAAGCATCGTATACGGCGATCGCTGGGGCGAGATCATCGACCGGCCGGACACCGATGTCATCGAGATCCGCTGGTTCGACACGACCTCCGAGATGACGGCCGGTGAGTTCAATCGTTGGCTCGCGCAGTTCGCCGGGGAAGTCGAGCGGGCCGGCCGAACGAAGGTGCTCGTGGACTCGACGCGATTTCGCATGCCGATGGACCGCATGGACGCGGCGTGGCGCGACGCCAACATCATCCCCCGTTACAATGCGGCGGGCGTGAACGGCTTCGCGTTCCTGATGCCTGATACGATGCCGGCGATCGGCGCACCACCGATCGTCGATGGTCCAGCACAGTTCCCGACCGCCTATTTCGGCATCCGGGAAGCCGCACTGACGTGGCTGGCGACGCGGTCCTGACCGGAGCCGCACGCTATTTCAGCGGGAAATCCGGGCGGGCGTACGATAGACCTGTTCGAGGATGCGGACGTATTCGGCGATGGGCGGCATGCCGACCCCGGCACGCAGGCTGTCGAGCGCGGCCATGTTTTCGACGGGGTCCATGACCATGGTGTCATTCACCAAAGAGAACTGCGAGCCGTAACGCTGAGGCAGGCCGTCGTGGCGGAGGACACGGTCGAGGAGCATGGCCGCCTCCGATGCGGACAGGTCGCCGCGTGCCGCGGCGGCCTGCAGCGTCGGCAGCATGCGCTTCTGGAAGTCGTGGTCGGGACTGTGCTGCACGATGAGGAACGCGGCGCCGACGGCGGAATCGCCGGCGGTCGCGGGCGTCGGCCAGCCCCAGACCTCGATCATCTCCGCGAGCCGCAACGTGTGCAGCGAGTCCGTCCGCAGCAGGCGGCGCATCGCGGCCGTGTCCTGTAACGATTGCGGGCCGAAGCCTGCGCGCACTTCCTGATCCAGCCGGCCCATTTCGACCAGCTCGGCGCGCGCGGAATCGGGCCAGGCCAGCGGCTCCACGGGCGCGTCGCCTGTCGTGCAGCTCAGCATGACCGCGGCGACGAGGCCCGCAAGCAGAACCGCCGACGACGATTCCCTCGTCGCGCCCTCACGCAATCTTGAAGTCCGGCTTTCCGATCACGTCGAACGCGAACTGCGAATAGCAGTCCGCGTTGCGGAACGCGAGATCGGGTGAAAGCGCACGATACTTGTCCGGGTTCTTGTGGAAATACGCCATGTCGTCGATTCCGTTCACCGTCGGTCCCGTGAAGTGGGCCAACTCGTGAATCATGGCATAGGTGAAGCCGTCCGAGCCCAGTGTCCGCGACATCGGGCACAGGTAGATCGAGCCGACCGGGATCCCTTCGAATGTGTCGTCCTTGCCACGCAGGTGGTAGCCGCCGGAGAACGTGAACATGAACGAGCCGATCGCGGTGGATGGTGGCTCGTCGGCGGCGAGAATGACGCCTTGCGGCACGTGACCGATGGCCGTGAGCATGTTCAGGAACATCGTCTCGATCTGGCCGAGCCGCGCAATCGGGTTCGCCTTCTTTTCGATGTGGAAGTGGCGATCGACTTTCCTGGCCTCCGCCTCACCGATCGAACCGAGCGAGGGGAACGGACCCGGATCGTCTGACTTCGGGCGTTGCAGGAAGCTCCGCGCTAGCGTCAACGCGGCGCGCGCGGCCGTGATGACACCGATCACTTGTGGGATCTTGGTCATGAACTCGGCCGGCAGGTTCGTCGCGGCGCCAGCCCCTTCGCGCAGTCGCCGGATGGTCGGCCCCTCGGGGTCGACGATGCCGTCCGGGACCTTCCAGCCCTTCGGCATGAGACCCCACTTCTTCTGGAAATGGTGAATCGCTTTCCGGGTCTTGGGGCCGAACAGACCATCTGGATTCAGGGGCGGCTGGGGCCCACCGTCGAGTGGCGAGAACCGGTTGAGTGCCGTTTGGATCGTGCGCACATCGTCCGGCAGGTTCCGACAGCGCGGCGGGCTCGCGTTGCCGACGGCGAACTTGATGGTAACCGATGAACCTCCACCACCCGCGCCCGGGAACCGGCTGACGCAGGTCATGTTGGCCGTCAGGACCGACATGGACGTCGG
>JBFJPA010000476.1:0-3579 GCA_041617355.1 Longimicrobiales bacterium | reverse complement strand
GCTTCGCCCGCAATACGCGCGATTTCTTCAAGGCCGTCACTCGCAACGAGCGGATCCGCGCGCTGGCGAGTCCGGGCACGGAGATGATGGGCGCCGTCGCGACGTTGCTGCTGCTCTGGTACGGCGCCCGCCTCGTCGTCGGTCCCACGCCCGAGCTGGACGGCGCGGCGTTCATCGGCTTCCTGCTCGCGAGCCTCAAGCTGTACACGCCGGCGAAATGGCTGGCGAAATTCCCGGCGACGGTGCAACCGGGCCTGGTCGCGGCCGAGCGCGTCTTCGAGTTCCTGGACACGCCGATCGTGCTGATCGACCGGCCGGCTGCCCGACCGTTCACGGGTGTGCGCACCGGGATCCGCTTCGAAGACGTGTCTTTCGAATACGAGACCGACGCGCCGGTGCTGCGGGACGTCACGTTCGAAGTGAAGCGAGGCGAGGTCGTCGCATTGGTCGGCCCGAGCGGCGCGGGCAAGACCACGCTCGTCGACCTGGTCGCCCGGTTCTACGATCCGACGGCGGGCAGCATCCGGGTCGACGACACCGACCTGCGCGATTTCACGATCGGGTCGCTGCGCTCGAACCTCGGCATCGTCGCACAGGAGACGATGCTGTTCCACGATACGGTGCGTGCGAACATCGCCTACGGTCGGTCGGATACGCCGCAGGAGGCGATCGAAGCGGCGGCAAAGGCGGCCAACGCACACGAGTTCATTGTGCGACTGCCCGAAGCATACGACACGATTTTGGGCGAGCGCGCGACGCGGCTGTCCGGCGGACAGCGCCAGCGTATCGCCATCGCCCGTGCCATCCTGCGCGACCCACCCATCCTGATCTTCGACGAGGCGACCAGCGCGCTCGATTCGGAGTCCGAGCAGCTGGTCCAGGGCGCGATCCAGCGTTTGCTCACGGGACGCACGGTGTTCGTCATCGCACACCGGCTCTCGACCATCCGCCACGCCGATCTGATTCTCGTCATGCAGGAGGGCCGCATCGTGCAGCGTGGCCGGCACGAGGCGCTGCTCGCGGAAGACGGCCTGTATCGGCACCTGTACCGCCTGCAGTTCGCGCCCGAAGACGAGGCGACGCTCCGGGCGCTGGCCGAGCGCGCGTGATCGAGGCGGCGGCCCGCGCCATCGAACAGGCGCGTCACCTGGCCGTCGTACTGCTCACCGGACTCGGCGATGTCGTCCACGGCTTGCCCGTCGTGAACGCGATCCGACGCGTGTTCCCCGAGCTGCGCGTGACCTGGATCGCCGAGCCGATGCCCGCACAACTTCTCGCGCCTCACGCGTCCATCGACGACGTCATCGCGTGGCGCAAGAACGATGGCTGGCGGGGCGTGCGCGCGCTGCGCTCGAGCCTGCGCGGCCGGCGCATCGACGTCGCACTCAACTTCAACATCTATTTCAAGGCGGCGGTGCCGACGCTGCTGTCGGGCGCACCCACGCGAGTCGGATTCCCGCGCGGCCTCGCCCGGGACGGGATCTGGCTCGCGCACACGCACACCCTGCCGCCGGTGGCGCGCAAGCACACGCAGGACATGTTCCTCGATTTCCTCGACGCGCTGGGTGTGGCACGCCCGGATCCGCTCGAGTGGCGGCTCGACCTGTCGGACGACGAGCGCGCGGCGCAGGCGGGCTTCTACGCTCCGTTCGCCGGACGTCCCGTGTGCGCCGTCGTACCTGCGTCCGCGAACCCGAAGAAGGACTGGCCCGCCGATCGCCACGTGCCGCTCGTCGATGCGCTGGCCGAGCGCGGGTTCGCCGTCGTGCTCGCGGGCGGACCCGGCGCCCGAGAGACCGCGATCGCGCGCATGATCTCCGAGCAGGCAAAAGAGACACCGGCGTGGGGGCTCGGCGATGGCGTGCGCCGGTTGCTCTGGTTGCTCGCGGGTGCGGATCTGGTGATCGCGCCCGACACGGGGCCCGTGCACATGGCGCGCGCCGTCGGCGTGCCCGTCATCGGCCTCTACGGCCACACGAACCCGTGGCGTGTCGGTCCGTTTCGCGCCTACGAGGACCTCTGGGTCGACACCTACGACGAACCCGAAGACGCGCCCGACCCATCGAACTTCACGCCGAAGCACGGGCGTATGGAGCGGATCGGCGTGGATGCCGTGCTTGAGCGCGTCGAGCGCGCGATCGCACGGTACGGCGTGCGGGTCGGCTGACGTGCGCGTCCTGCACGTCGACAGCGCCCGCGGCTGGGCGGGCGGACAGAATCAGGTTCGCCTGCTCATGCGCGGCCTGGCCGCATTCGACGTGGAGCAGCTCTGCATCTGTCCGTCCGCTGCGCCGCTCGCGGAGCGTCTCGCCGCGGAAGGACTCCCCGTACAACCGGTTCGCTGGCGACGCCCGTTCGCGCCAGGCGCTCTGCTGCGACTGCTGAGCCAGGCCTCGCGTTTCGACGTGCTGCACGCTCACGATACGCACGCCCTGCAGCTCTGCCTGGTGGTCGGCCTCGCGCTCGGCGTGCCCGTCGTTGCGGCCCGCCGCGTCCGGTTCCGGACTCGGCCGTTCACTTGGAACCGCGCCAACCGCATCATCGCGGTTTCTGACGCCGTGCAGACGTATCTCGAGAACGCCGGCATCCGCCCCGACCGCATCGTGCGCATCTACGATGGTGTGGATCTCGACGAGGTCCGGGCCCTGCCAGGCGGCGAGCCCACGCTGCGCGCACGACTTGGCCTGCCCGCCGGCACGTTCCTGGCCGGCACGGTCGGCACGCTGCTCGAGTACAAGCACCAGGAGCGCCTCGCAGAGGCCGCCGCACTCGCGCCGCCGGCCATCCACTGGGTCATCATCGGCGAAGGTCCCCGGCGTGGACTGATCGAGAAGAGAATCCGCGAGCTCGGCGTCAGCGAGCGCGTGCACCTCGCGGGCCAACTGCACGATGCGCGCGCGCATCTGCACGAGCTGAACGCGTTCGTGTTTCCGTCCATCGGCGAGGCGTTCGGCAGCAGCCTGCTCGATGCCATGGCGCTGGGCATTCCGATCGTCGCGTCCGATCACGCCGGCCCGGCCGAAGTGCTCGAGCCGGTTCACGCCGAGACCGGCAACACCCTCGTCGAGCCCGAGGATGCGAAGGCGTTCGCGGAGGCCGTGAAACGGTTTCGGGAGGACGCCGAGGTCCGCGCCATGGCCATCGACGCCCAGCTCATTCGCGTTCGTGACTTCGCGATCGAGCACACCGTGCGCGCCACCGTCGCCGTCTACGCCCGGGTGCTGCATGCCTGAGCGGCGGCCGACGCTCCGGCACCGCGCCGAATTCCTCGCCCTGCGTTCTGTGCTCGCGCTCGCGAACCGTCTCGGCGACCGCAGCGCGGAAGGACTCGGTGTGCGCGTCGGCTCGACCGTGCGGCGCCTGGGGTTCCGGTACGATGTCGTGATGGACAACCTGCGGCACGCGTTCCCGGGCGAGTCGCGGCACTGGCACGAGGAGATCGCGCGCCGCTGCTACGCCCATTTCGGCCGCGAAATGGTCGTCACGCTGAGGTTGCAGGGGACCTCTCGCGAAGCGCTGATCCGGCGCAGCCGCGTGAAGGGTCTGGAGCCCGTGTTCCAGGCGATGGAGACCGGCGGC
>JBFJPA010000475.1:0-3616 GCA_041617355.1 Longimicrobiales bacterium | reverse complement strand
CCGGTCGGTTGCGACGAGCCGCCGTGACCCGGCATCTTCGCTGCGGCCGAGTACCGCCGTCGGGCACCAGGCAGAGCGAATGGAAAAGCTGATCCGAGAGTGGGACGGGGAGTTCGTCGTGGTCCGCTACGACCGGGATGCGGACGCGTGGATCTTCGTGGCCGTCCACGATCGCACGCTCGGCATGGCGCTGGGCGGGTGCCGGTTGAAGATGTACCTCGGGCCGGCCGAGGGGCTTCAGGACGCGCTTCGCCTGGCGCGCGGTATGACGTACAAGTGGGCGGGGGTCGAACTCCCGTTCGGCGGCGGGAAGTCCGTGATCGCACCGACGCGGCCGCTCGCCGCCGAAGAGCGCGCGGCACTGCTGAGCCGGTTCGGTGACCTGCTCAACTCGCTCGGCGATGTCTACGGAACCGGCGTCGATCTCGGGACCGGGCCCGCGGACATGAACATCATCGGTGAGCGGGCGCGATGGGTGTTCGGGCGGACGCCCGACCGGGGAGGATCGGGCGACCCTGGGCCGTACACGGCGATGGGCGTATTCGCCGGACTTCAGGCGGCCGCCGAGCACGCATTCGGCTCGCCGTCCCTGGCCCGACGCACCGTGTTGGTCCAGGGCGTCGGCGGCGTGGGCGGTCCGTTGATCCGGCTCCTGGCCGCCGACGGCGCACGACTGCTCATCTCGGACGCGCTGCCCGCCCGGGCCACGGCCCTGGCCGCCGAGGTCGGCGCCGATATCGTGAGCCCGGAAGCAGTCTACGACACGCCGTGCGATATCTTCGCGCCCTGCGCGATCGGCGGCATCCTGAACGAGCGGAGCATTCCGCGGCTGCGCTGCCAGGTCGTCGGCGGATCGGCGAACAACCAGCTGGAGCGCGACGAAGACGCGGCCGCGCTGCATGCGCGGGACATCCTGTACGTCCCGGATTTCGTGATCAATGCGGGCGGCGCAATCGCGCACGCGTCGCTCGAGGTTCTGGGCTGGGCCGAGGCGAAGACGGCCGAGCGCGTGCGGCGCATCCGGCAGAGCGTCGGCGAGATCCTCGATCAGTCGGCGGCGGTCGGGGAATCACCCCTCCAAGAAGCTAACCGCCGGGCGGAGCGTTTTCTCGACCATGCGCGCGCGACAGCGAACCAGCGGCCAGTCGACCAGCCCGCGGCCACGCGCTGACGCCCGGACCGCTGCCGTCGAGTGTTATGGTCTGACGAAGCGCTTTCCCGACGTGCTCGCCGTCTCTGCGCTCGAGCTGCGCGTGGAGCGTGGCGAGTGCTTCGGCCTGCTCGGTCCCAACGGGGCGGGCAAGACGACCACCATCGAAATCCTCGAAGGGTTGCTGCAGCCGGATGCTGGGGAAGTCCACGTGCTCGGCCTCACCTGGGCGAAGCACGGACGGGAGCTCCGCCAGCGCGTCGGCGTGCAGCTGCAGGAGACTCGACTCTCCGAGAAGTTGACCGTCGCCGAGACCGTGCGTCTCTTCCGCAGCTTCTACGATGACGGAGTCGACATCGCGGACGTGCTGGAGACGGTGCAGCTCACCGAAAAGGCGAACGCCCGCGTCGGCACGCTGTCGAGCGGACAGCGGCAGCGGCTGTCGTTCGCGTGTGCCGTAACCGGCCGACCCGACTTACTCTTCCTCGATGAGCCGACGACCGGCCTCGATCCGCAATCCCGCCGCGCCATCTGGGACCTGGTCGCCTCTTTCCGCGCAGACGGCGGCACGGTCCTCCTGACCACGCACTACATGGAGGAGGCGGCTCGCCTGTGCGATCGTGTCGGCATCATGGACCGCGGTCGCATCATCGCGTTGGACCGGCCCGACGCACTGGTCGCGTCGCTCGGCGCGGATTACGTCGTCGAGTTCAGTGTGGCGGATGCGGCTGGTGAGATCGCGACGGTCGGTGCCGATCGACTGGCCCGCTTCGCGGCACTGCAAGACGTGAAGGGCGTGCACTCCGCGGACGGCCACGTCTTCCTCACTGTCCGGCGCGTGCACTCGGTCGTCCCCGCACTGCTGGACACGTTGCAGGCGGACGGCCTTTCCCTCGCAGGACTGAGCACCCACGGGGCCACGCTCGAAGACGTCTTCGTGGCACTCACGGGTCGGCACCTGCGCGATGAGTAGACTGGATCGGAGTCCGCTCGCGCAGCTGACGTTGGCCTGGGTGCGGGAATCCGTGCGCGAGCCGGAGGCCGTGTTCTGGACCTTCGTCTTTCCCATCCTGCTGGCCCTCGCCCTGGGAATCGCGTTCCGGCGCGGGACCCCGGAGATCGCTCGCGCCGCCGTCGTCGCTGGAGCGGACGCCGCGGTCGTGTTCGACGCGCTTCGCTCGCACGGCGGCATCGACGTCCGTGTCATGTCCGCGGATTCGGCCCAGGCCGCGCTGCGACGGGGCGATGTGCTGGTCGTCGTCACGCCCGGTCCAGAAACGTACGAGTTCCGCTACGACCCGACGCGCGACGATGCGCGCGCGGCTCGCTTCGCTGTGGATGACGCCCTGCAACGCGCGGCCGGGCGGATCGACCCGTTGCCGACGCACGATGTTCTCGTCGAAGAACGCGGCTCTCGCTACATCGACTTCCTCATCCCCGGCCTGATCGGACTGAATCTGCTGAGCACGGGTCTCTGGGGCGTGGGCTACATGGTCGTGCGCATGCGCAAGGACAAGCTACTGAAGCGGTACAGCGCCTCGCCCATCCCGCGTGGCCGGTTCCTGCTCGGGTTCATGCTCGGCCGGCTCGTCTTCCTGGCGGGCGAGTTGCCGCTCCTGCTGGGATTCGCGTGGCTCGTCTTCGGTGTGCCGATTCGCGGCTCGCTCCTGCTGCTGGTGAGCCTGGCGGTCCTCGGCGCGTTCGCATTCACCGGCTTCGGTCTGCTCATCGCGAGCCGCGCGCGCACGACCGAAGCCGTAACCGGACTGATGAACCTCGCGTCCTTGCCGATGTGGATCCTGTCCGGCGTGTTCTTCTCGGCGGACAATTTTCCGGACGCGATGCAGCCGTTCATTGCGCTGCTGCCGCTCACGGCCGTGGTGGACGCCATGCGGGGCGTCATGCTCGAAGGCCTGACGCTCCCGGGAGTGGGCAGCGAGGTGGCGATCGCCGCGGCGTGGGGCGTGCTCAGCCTCGTCGTCGCCGTGCGCGTGTTCCGGTGGCAATGATGCTGGGCGCCCGTGTGCTGTGGTGGCTGGCCACGGCGGCGCTGACGCTGCCGTTCCTCGACGTGCTGCCGCGCACGTTCGCGCGAGGTGAAGAAGGCTGGATCCGACACGAGACGGCGGCCCGTGTCTGGCTCGGCGTGCTCGAGGTCGGCGCCGTCGTCGCGTGGCTGGTGTGGTTGCGTGGCGAATGGCCAGTCACAGCGACCCCATTCGGCGGTGTCGCGCTGTTCGGCGGAGTGTGTGCCCTGGCGGGGGGCGCCACGGCCGCGTACGCGAAGCTCGCGCTGGGCCGGTGGTTCTCCGCGACGTTCGGCGTGAAACGGGGCCACACGCTCGTGACGAGCGGCCCCTATGCCTGGGTCCGCCATCCGATCTACCTCGGCATTCTGCTCTATATCGGCGGGTCCGCCCTGGTCTGGAACGACGCGGCGCTGCTGGTGCTGGCGGTCGTCATTGG
>JBFJPA010000474.1:0-3624 GCA_041617355.1 Longimicrobiales bacterium | reverse complement strand
TCGACGGCGTCGAGGTCCTCGACTTCGCCGGTCCCTACGAGGTTTTCTCGCGAACCCGTCTCGAGCCCGGTGTCGCCTCCCGCCGGAGCGACGAAACGGCGCCGTTCCAGGTCTTCACGGTGGCCCGATCCGTCGACACGGTGACGGCGACGGGCGGCCTGCGCGTCATTCCCGATCACTCCTTTGACAACGCACCGCGCATCGATGTGCTCGTGGTGCCGGGCGGCTTCGGCACCCGTCGCCTGCTCGATGACGCGCAGACGCTGCTCTGGATCGAGCGCAGCGCGAAGGCGGCCGTAGAAGTGACGTCGGTCTGTACGGGCTCGCTGCTGCTCGCGAAGGCGGGGCTCCTGCGTGGACGTCGGGCCACGACGCATTGGGGCGCCCTCGACCTGTTGCACGAGCTGGACCCGAGCATCGCGGTCGAGCGGGATGCGCGCGTCGTCTTCGACGGTGTGATCTCATCAGCGGGTGTGGCGTCGGGGATCGACATGGCGCTGGATCTGGTCGCGCGGCTGCACGGCGAGGCGGTGGCCGACGAGACCAGCCGCTACATCGAGTATCCGCGCCACGGTCGCGCGGTCATCCCCGACCCGCCACCCATCGTGCCGTGACGCGGTGGCGTGAAACCGGGTCGTGAATGGCGACGTAGAGGCGCCGAATCCTACCGACAGGCGAATCATGGATCGACTCCGAGACGACGTGCGCTTCTCGTTCCGTGCGCTGGTCAAGAATCCGCTGATCACGGCGGCGGCGATCGCGTCCCTGGCGCTCGGCGTCGGCGCGAATGCCGCGATCTTCAGCGCGGTCGACACGTTCATGTTCCGTCCGCTCGAGTTCGAGGAGGCGGACAACATCGTTCGCGTCTGGACCTCGAACGACGAGCGGGGCTGGCGCGAAGCGAGCTCTTCGGTCCCGGATTTCCTCGACTGGCGGCGGGAGAGCCGGTCGCTGCTCATCGCGGCGCATTCGTCCACCGGCGTCGTGCTCACGGGTGGCGCCGAGCCGGAGCGGATCAGCGCGAATACGGTCTCGATCGACTTCTTCGATGTCCTGCGCAAGGGCCCCGTACATGGTCGCGGTTTTCGTGCGGAGGAGGAGCAGGCGGGCGGGCCGCGCGTCGTCATCCTCGGAGATGGGCTGTGGCAGCGACGCTTCGGCGGAGCCACGGACATCATCGGTCAGGTCATCCGCATCGATGGCGAGCCGACGGAGGTCATCGGGATCATGCCGCGGGACGTGGGTTACGGCCGCGACCCGGACATCTGGCTTCCCATGCGCATTTCCGGCGAGGAGCCGCGCGCGTCCCGGTTCCTGAACGTGCTGGCGCGGATCCAACCGGGCTTCACGCTGAGCGACGCGCGCGCCGAGCTGAACGCCATCCAGAGCCGCCTCTCCAGTACGTATCCCGAAAACGCGGGCAACGGCGCCAACGTGCTCCGCCTCCAGGAGGACTGGTTCGACGAAGGCTTCCGCCAGGGCAGCCTGATCGGCGGTACAGCGGTCCTGTTCGTGTTGTTGATCGCGTGCGCGAATGTGGCAAATCTGTTGCTCTCTCGCGCGGCGGGCCGGTCGCGCGAGATCGCGTTGCGGACGGCGATCGGCGCGGGCCGCGGCCGCATCTTCCGGCAGCTGTTCACGGAGAGCCTGATGCTCGCGATCGGCGGCGGCATTGCCGCGGTGCCGCTCGCGTTCGTCGGCATCCGCGGCATTCAGGGCCTCTTCCCGCCGGACCTGCCTGGCGTCGGGGGCGTCGCGATGAGCGGCCGCGTTCTGCTTTTCATGGCGGCCGTGTCCCTCCTGTCCGCTCTCTTCTTCGGCCTGCTGCCGGCGTTTCGTCTGTCGCGTGCGAACCTGCGCGACCTGATCACGGACGGCGGTCGAGGCAGTACGGGAACGCGGGGCGGCCGCGTGCGCGCGGCGCTCGTCGTCGCGGAAATGAGTCTGTCGCTCGTCCTGCTCGTCGCTTCCGTCCTGCTCGTCAAGGCCTTCGTCGGCCTGCGCACGGCCGATGTCGGCTATGACATCGACGACCGCGTGACCATGGATGTAACGCTGCCAGGCCACCGCTACGCTGACGTGCAGACCATGGATGCGTTCCAGCGACGCCTGCTGGAGCGCATCGCGTCGTTGCCCGGCGCACGGGCGGCCGCACTCTCCAGCACGCTGCCGATGCGCGGCGGACAGGGCCGCTACTACGTCGTTCCCGACGAGCCTCCTCCGGAGCCCGGCCGAGAGCCCGTCGTCAACATCCGTTACGTGTCGCCCGGGTTCTTCGAAACGATGGGCATCGAGCGGATCTCAGGGCGCGTTCTCAACCTCTCGGACTCACGCGATGCACCGCCCGTCGTCATCGTGAATCAACTCATGGCCGCGCGGCACTGGCCCGACGTCAATCCCGTGGGTCGCCGCGTCCAGTTCGCCGGCGTCGATCACGAGATCGTCGGCGTCGTCGAAGACACGCGTGACTGGGGTCCTGACGACAGTTTCTCGCGTATGGTGTATCTCCCCATCCTGCAAAGCGAGTCACGCAACTTCAGCATCGTCGTGCACACACCGGAGGCGCCAGCGGCCGTCGCAACGGCAGTACGCGCAACGGTACGTGAGCTCGACCCCGAACAGCCCGTCCACGCCATCGATACGATGCGGCGCATTCTGGAAGAGGAAGTCAGCGGCTCGGGCGCGATGGCCAAGGTGCTGGGCGCGCTCGCCGTCATCGCCCTCGTCCTCGCCGCTGTCGGCGTCTACGGCGTGATGGCCTACTCCGTCTCGCAGCGAACCCAGGAAGTCGGCATCCGTATGGCGCTCGGCGCACAGCGGGCAGATGTGCTTCGATTGGTCCTACGTCAGGGAGGCCTCGTCACCGGACTCGGCATCGCCATTGGCCTCGCCATCGCGCTCGGCGTGACTCGTTTGCTCTCATTCTTCCTGTACGGCGTTTCTCCTTTCGATCTGATGGCGTTCACTGTCGTGCCGCTGTCGCTCGCACTGATCGGGCTCATCGCGACCGCATTGCCCGCCCACCGGGCTGCGGGCGTCGATCCCGTTATCGCATTGCGCACCGACTAGGACCTGTCGTGGTCGGGGCAGAAGTCCCGCTGCACGCTGCGGCCGGCGGCCCCGCTGGGACCGACCGCCTTGTTTCTGCTCAGGGAGAGGTTGCACCTTACGAGGCCCTGTGCCCAACCAGGTCTCCTTCTCGCGAGCAAACATGGATCCCGCACCCTCCCGGCGGCAGTTCCTGACCGAATCCGCATCCCTCGCAGGTGTCAGCTGGATTGCGCTCAATGCCGGCGCCCTGGCCTCACTGGCTGCCTGTGCCCGCGAGGCGGCCGAGCAGAACGCTCCGCTGGGTGCGCTCAGCGAGCCTGAAAGCCGCACGCTCGCGGCCTTCGCACGACAGATCCTGCCGTCCGGCGACGGGCTGCCCGGCGCCGACGAGGCCGGTGCGATCCACTTCATCGATCAAGCCGTTCAAGGGCCGTTCGCGGGTATGCGGCAGCTGATCGCGGACGGTGCTCGCGATCTCGATGAACGTGCGGCCCGAGCGAATCCGCCGGCTCCATCGTTCGCCGACCTGACTTCCGATCAGCAGGTCGAGATCATGCGCGACATCGAGCAGGA
>JBFJPA010000473.1:0-3639 GCA_041617355.1 Longimicrobiales bacterium | reverse complement strand
GGTCGGCGAAGGCGAGCCGCTTGATCTCGACCAGGCGGTGCAGATACTCGGCGCCGAGCGGATCGAGCTTGTCCAGCCCGCCCATCGCCTGCGCCATTCGCATCTGCTGCAGCAGCGTTACGCCCTGCGTATTGGGGGGCAGCGCGAGCACGCGCAGGCCCAGATACGGCGCCTCGATGGGTGTCTCCCACGTGGTCGTATGCCGCGCGAAATCGGACGGTCGAAGGTGGCCGCCATCACTCTCGATGAAGGCCGCGAGCCGCTCGCCGATGCGGCCACCGTAGACGATACCCGGGCCTTCTTCCGCGATCGCACGCAGCGTGCGACCCAGCGCGGCGTTCTTCAGCAGTGTGCCCGGAGCCGGTGGCCTGCCGTCCGGCAGGTAGATGGTCTTCGCCGCGTCATCCAGCACATCGGCCGACTCCGCAATGTCGTCGTGCAGCCGTTGCGACACGGGGAACCCGTTTTCGGCGTAGCGGATCGCGGGCGCGAGCGCCTGTGCGAGCGTGATCGTGCCATACCGCTCGAGCGATTCCGCCCACGCTCCGACCGCGCCCGGCACCGTGACGGACCGCGCCCCGCGTGAAGGGATCCGTTCCAGACCTGCCGCGCGGAAGAACTCCGGCGTCGCCCGCTCACCCGCCCGTCCGCTGCCGTTCATCGCGGCCGTCTCACCCATGCTGGCGATGTGAATCAGCGCGAAGGCATCCCCACCCACACCGTTCATGTGCGGACGCACCACGGCCAGCACGCCGGCCATGGTCACGGCCGCGTCGACGGCGTTGCCCCCGTTCCGCAGCACCTCCAGCCCGGCTGCCGTTGCCAGCGGGTGATCCGAGCTGACCGCGACCTCGGTGCCCATCACGTCCGGACGGTTCGTCGCCGGGAAAGAAGCCGCGGATTGGGGTTGAGACTCAGGCTCGGGCTGGGGCTCGGGCTCGCAGGCGGTGAGCGCCACAAGAGTCAAAACGACGGCATTCATCGAACGCGTCATGTGTCCGACCTCCGTGGGGCAAGTGTGGGACCGGTGATAATGCGGCGTGTGAAGGCGTACGTCCAGTTTGCGGAGAATCGATCCGCCGGTCACCGGGTGCGTCAACGAAATCGAATCGTGCCACGCCTCTCCGCCGCGTCCGACGGTCCAGGGGACGGACCGACGTGAGAGCGCACCCACTCGTCGCGCTCGGCGGCGTGCTTCCTTGGCCGATCCTCGAGGATCCCCCGCAACGCGCGCCTCGCTGCCGCCCCATCGTCGTCGACGGCGAGGTTGTCGGATGCATGGGCCGACCGACGCGGCCCTTACGTTCCACCCACGGTCCTCGCCAGCCGCTCATAGAATGCCGGCGGCAGCGCGCCGTCCACCGCTTCGGCATACTGCGTTCCGATGTAGATCGGGAACGGATCTCCGCCCAGCAGGACGGGGAACGCTGGCTTGCCCGTGCGGTCCGCGAGCAGGATCTCGCGTTCGACCCAGCGTGAGCCTTCCGATGCGCTCGACATCACCACGACGAATGCGCTGCACGCCTCGATCGCATCGACGATGACGCGCCACCAGCGGTCGCTCGGCTCGATGCGCGCATCCATCCAGACATCAAGGCCTGCGGCGCGGATCCGATCGGCCAGCTGGCGAGCGAACTCGCCATCCGACTGGCTGTAGCTGATGAATACGTGGCCTGTGCCGGCCGTGGCCGGTTCGACCGATCCGGCTGCGGCCAATTGCAGGGCAGCTGCCATTGCGCCGGTGCTGCCGTGTCGGTGTTGCGCATCCTTTTCGAGCGCGTGCAGCAATACGGCATCGATGGCACCGGGTAGATCGGGGCGTGAGTTCGACAGCAGGGGCGGCGTGTCCTTCACGTGCTGCAGCATCATCGCGTACGGCGAATCGCCGACGAAGGGAGGCACGCCGCTCAGCATCTCGAAGGCAATACAGGCGAGTGCGTACTCGTCGGCCGCGGGCGTGATCGACCCGCCCAACCATTGCTCTGGCGGCATGTAGGCCGGCGTCCCGAGGATCTGGCCGACCTGCGTGAGCTGCAGGTTCTGCTCGTCGTCGAGCACCTTCGCGATGCCGAGGTCGGCCAGGTATACGTTCTCGCCTTCATCGAAGACCAGGTTGCTCGGTTTCAGGTCGCGGTGAACGATGCCCTGGGCGTGCAGGTAGTCGAGCGCACCCGCCACCTGGCCGACAATGCGGAGCGCGGGCTCGAGCGGCACCCTTTCGACCTCGAGTCGAGCGGCCAGTGAACGACCCGCCAGCAGCGGCATCGCGATGTAGCTCACGCCGTTCGCGCTCCCGAAGTCGAAGAACGGAACGATGTGGGCGTGGTGCAACCGGCCGAGCAGCCGTGCTTCTTGATCGAACCGGGCCGCGCGCGTGCCGCTCTCGTCGCGCGTATCGATGACCTTCAGGGCAACCTCTCGCTCACGCTTCGTGTCGATCGCGTGGTACACTCGGGTGCGGCCGCCTTTGTCGATCCGGTCGATCAGGCGATACGCACCCAGTTGCTGCTCCGTACGTTGTGCGTGCGGCCGTCCGCGTGGCGGTTCGACAACGACCTGCGGTTCGGGCCGACGCAACGGTGGCGGCTCTGGTTCGTCGACCTCACCGGTCCGACCTGCCGACCGCGACCGCGACCGCGCCACGCTCCAGCGGATTGCGCCGAAAATGGCCGTGCCCGCCACGATCACGATGGCAAGCGGCATGAAAACAGCCGTGGGCGCTTCGTCGCCGCCGCCAAAGAGGAACACCAATGACCCGATGGCAACGAGGATCAGGACCGGAATCGCGATCGCGGCACCGATCCAGCCACGAGATCTCGGTGGCGAAAGCGCGGACGGCGGTGATTTCGGAGTGACGACGATCGGCTGCGCTGCGGTCACGTCCTCGGACCCGGCTACCGGCAACGATTCCCTCGTGGCCTCCTCGTCCGGTGCGGGCTCCGTGCCCGGGTACACAGGCGGTTCGTCCCGCGCGAGACCATCGGCGTTCACGGCGCTTTCGAGCGCGGCGGCAAACGCCGAAGCGGAGGCGTACCGATCCGCTTGCCGCTTGGCGAGTGCGTTCGCGAGCGCGTCGTAGACCGCTGGCGTCAGCAGGAAGTGAGGCGGCGGCTTGTTGATATGGTCGAGCAATACGGCCATGGGCGAAGCACCGGAGAACGGCGGCCGGCCGGCCAGCATCTCGAAGGCGGTCACAGCCAGTGCGTACTGATCGGTGGCCGCACCCACTTCTTCGCCCGTTCCCTGTTCGGGCGCCATGTAGGTAGGCGTACCCACCGTCATGCCCTCACCCGTCAGCGTGATTGCACCGGCGCCGACGAGCTTCGCGATGCCGAAGTCCGCGAGGTAGGAGTCGCCATCGTCGTCGAAGAGGATGTTGCTCGGTTTCAGGTCGCGATGGACGATGCCGAGCGAGTGTGCGTAGTCCAGCGCCTCGGCAACACGCTGCACGACGCGGAGCATCTGGCCGACCGTCAGGCCGCCGCGGTCGAGCCGTTTTCTGAGCGAGCCCCCGGTCAGCAGCGGCATGACGACATACGATCCTTCTTCGTCGTCGCCGATGTCGTGGACCGAGAGGATTGCCGGGTGATCGAGGCGGGCGACGGTGCGGGCTTCGCGGCGATACCGCTCGAGCAGCAT
>JBFJPA010000472.1:0-3684 GCA_041617355.1 Longimicrobiales bacterium | reverse complement strand
GAGGGCGGGTCACGCCACTCGATCAGACCCGCCTCGCCGCCAGACCAACGCTCGACACGGCGGCGTTCAACCTGTACGCGGAGGGGGTTCACTACTTCCAGTTGGGGGGGCCGGGGTTGACCGTGGACTTCGACTCCGCGATGCAGCTGGGCCTGCGAGCCGCTGACCTGTTCGAGCGGGCGACACGGATCGATCCGGATTGGGCACACGCTTGGGCGTACCGCGCGCAGGCGCTCCACTGGACCGCGTCCATCAGCCGCACTTCGCGGGCGGATTCCCTTTACCACCTGGCGATCGTGGCCGCGGACCGGGCCATCGCGCTCGACCCGCAAGATGCGGCAGGCTACGCGGCGCGCGGCTTCATCCTTTCACAACTCTGGGATTGGCAGGGCGCCAAGGCCGCGTACCGCGCCGCCACACGGCTCAATCCCAACGCCGCCGCTCACGGAGCCGGCCTTCTCTACACCGTCTTGGGGCGTCACGAAGAGGCGATTGAAGCGTTCCGACGTGCCCTCGACCGCGACCCCACTTCCCTCCCACTCCGCGCAAACTTCGGGTGGGCCCTCGCGTGCGCCGGCCGCTACGCGGAGGCGCTCCCGCTGCTCGACCCGGATGCGTTCCGATCGCTCGAATGGGCACGGGCCGGCAGAAGCCATGCCCTCCTGCGCGCCGGCAATTATGAAGCAGCCATCGCCGATTTCGTGGATTTGACACGGGCGGGGGAATACCCGCCGGACGGAATGGCGTACGCCTATGCGAAGGCCGGGAACCCGCGAAGGGCGCGAGAGATCGTGCAGGAACGACGCCAGCGATTGCACGAAAGGAATGCGTTCTCCCGGGAGTGGAACACGGGGATCGGCGCGCTGGCGGACGACCTCGCGCTCGACGACCGCGACCAATTGATCGAGCGTCTGCAATGGATGCACGACAACAGGGTTCAGTACCTGCCCGGGATTCGCTGCGCGCCCTACTACACGGACCTGCTCGCGATCCCCGAAGCGAAGGCCATCCTCGAGAAGATGGGTCTGCCGCTCTGACCGCCGTTCAGATCCGGTATTCCTTCATCTTGCGCCACAACGTCGTGCGACTGATACCGAGCAGCTTGGCGGCATGGTCGCGGCGGTAGTGCGCCCGTTCGAGGGCGTCCCGGATGCGCTGGACTTCGGCGTGTTGCCCGGGCGTCAGTGCGAAGGCGTCGAGCGTGGTCTCGTGTACGGCGTGGCGCGCGAATCCGTGCTCGGGCGAAGGGCCCTCGATGGCGATGCCGGCCGGCAGGTCCGTCGCGTGGATGGTCTGGCCTTCGCAAAGCGCGGTCGCGTATTCGAGCGCGTTCTCGAGCTCGCGCACGTTGCCGGGCCAATCCCACGCGAGCAGCGCTTCGAACGCGGCCGGCGCGAGGCGCAACGCTCTGCCGCGACGTTGCCCGATCTTCCGCAGCAGGTGCGGGATGAGCAGCGTCAGATCGTCCCGGCGCTCGCGCAGCGGCGGCACGTGGATGGGAACGACGCGGAGCCTGTAATAGAGGTCTTCGCGGAACTGGCCGAGCGAGACGGCGCGGGCCAGATCGATATGGGTCGCCGCGATCACGCGCACGTCCACGGCGCGCGGGCGCGTTTCACCGACACGCTCGAACGTGCGCTCCTGGAGCACGCGCAGCAGTTTGACCTGTAGTGCGGGCGCGAGGTCGCCGATCTCATCGAGGAACAGCGTGCCGCCGTCGGCCAGCTCAAACCGGCCCGGCCGATCCCGCACAGCGCCCGTGAACGCGCCGCGCACGTGGCCGAACAATTCGCTCTCGAGCAGTTCCGCGGGCAGCGCCGCGCAGTTGACGGCGACGAACGGGCCGTCCGCGCGTGAGGAACGTGCGTGCAACGCCCGCGCTACCAACTCCTTGCCCGTGCCGCTCTCACCCGTGACCAGGATGGTCGCATCGTTGTCGTGCAACAGATCGATCAGCCGGAAGATGCGCTGCATCGACGCAGACCGGCCGACGATGCCCGCGAACGACGGGATCTCATCACGCCCGGCCGTCTCGTCCTCGGGCCGAATCATGATCGCGATGCGCGCACCCGCATCGCCGCAATGCGTATCGGCGGCGATCGGTCCCACGGAGATCGATACCGGCAGTGGGCGCCCGTCCATCGCGTGCAGCGCCGCACTCAACCCCTCACGGCGCTCGCCCTCCGCGATCGCGACGCGGAGCGGGCTGTCCGGACCGAACAGCTTGTCGCCGAGCAGTTGCGCGACCGGCAGCCCCGTGATGGCATCCGCGGCGAGGCCAACCGCCTCCGCCAGCGTCGCGGACGCCGACATCACCCGCATCTCGCCGTCCGCGATGATGTACATGCGGCCCAGACTGCCCAGCAGCGTCTCCACCTGAGCCGGCGGCGAAGCGCCGGCCTGATCGGCCAGCCGCACCGTCTCCAGCGAGCCCATGATCTCGCCTGCGTCGTCCCGCAACGCGATGCCCGACCGGATGACGTCGATCTCCGAGCCATCCTTCCGGTACAGCGTCAGGCGCGTGTCATCGATGCGGCCATTGCGGAACACGCCGCAGCCGCGCAGGCACTCCCGACACCGAATCAGCGAGATGCACGGCTTGCCGAGCACCTCGGCCGCGTCGAACCCGGTGATTCGCTCGAGCTCCGGACTGACGGCCGTGAGGTTGCGCTGCGCATCGGTCTCGAACCAGCCGACGCCGGCCAGGTCGGTCAGCAGCTCGAGCCGCGGCGCAGCGGCTGGCTCCGGTACGGTCTGTTGATTCGTCATGTTGCAACGATGTTGCACCGTCGTGTTTCGATCCGTCGGGGCAGGTAGGGAAGGCGTGTGGGGTAACGGACTACATAACTATAGAGGAATGGGCTGGGGCTGGGGCTGGGGCTAGGGCTTGTTGCCCGCCCTCGCCCTCAGCACCGGGCCGAGGACGTCCCAGACGTTGTCGGCCACCCTGCGCTGGCCTTCGAGGTTGGGATGGATGCCGTCGTCGAGGTTGAGGGACGGCCGGGCTGCGACGCCATCGAGGAGGAACGGCACGAGGGCGGCGTCGTAGGTGCCGGCGAGGTCGCGGTAGACGTTGCGGAAATTGGTGCGGTAGTCGGGCCCGAGGTTGGGCGGTGCCTCCATACCGAGCAGGACGAGCTGGATGTCGGGATAGGTTTCGCGCGCGCGACGCAGGATGGAGTCGAGGTTTTCGCGCATGGACTCCACGGACAGGCCGCGCAGGCCGTCGTTGGCGCCGAGCTCGACGACGAGGATATCGACGGGTTGTTGAAGCATCCAGTCGATGCGGCGGAGGCCGCCGGCCGAGGTCTCGCCGCTCACCCCGGCGTTGATGACGTGGAAGGGCAGTGCGGCGGAGTCGATCCGGGCCTGGATCACGGCCGGGAACGCGAACGCCTCCCCGATCCCGTACCCGGCCGTGAGGGACGTCCCGATGAACAGGATGTTGAGCTTGCGTTCCGCGACCCCGGCCCGTGTCCCGGATCCGGACCCGTCCGTGGCCGTGGCCTGTGCACCGCTGGACGTGCCCCTGCCCGTGCCCCGTGTCCCGTTGCGGGCGTTATCTTCCGGCGCACAAGCAGGAAGACCCGTGACCATGAGGGCGAGCATGATCCAGGCGAAAGACCTGGGCCAGACATACCGGAGTGCAGGGCGGACGTTGGCGGTGCTGCGCGACATCGATCT
>JBFJPA010000471.1:0-3689 GCA_041617355.1 Longimicrobiales bacterium | reverse complement strand
GGCGCCGTGCCGGAGCAGCGAGGCGAACGCGTAGGTCCGGGCGGCGCGGTCCGCGCCCCAATATCGGTCGGCCACGCGCCAGTCCGTGATGAGGTGACACGGCTGAACGGAGCAAACGATGCCGGCACGGCCCGGCACCTCCAGGACGTCGTCCGGACAGCACTGTACGTGTTCGACCCGGTGAGGCAGCGCGGCGACGCGCAGAGCCTCGTCCGAGAGGACCGTGAAGGCGAGGGCGACGGCGGCGTCACCAATGGCGTGCACGGTCGTCGCGATGCCATGCTCGGCAGCCTGTCGAACGGCGTCGCGAAAGTCCGGCGTGTCCAGCACGCAAATGCCACAGTGCGCTTCACCGACGTACGGTGCGCGCATCCACGCGGTGCGCGAGCCCAGCGCTCCATCGAGGAACATCTTCACGCCGCCGATCCGAATCCAGTCGCCACCGAATCCACTCCGCAGACCGACGGCGATAGCGTGGTCGAGCCGTTCCAGCCGAATGTGCTGCAGTACGCGCAGGCGCAGACGGTCCTCGGCGCGAAGCGACTCGAGCACCGGCAACGGATCGGGCTCCGGCACGTGGATGCCCGGGAACGAATGCACGGCCGTCACGCCGAGCCGATGCAACGCGGACTGCGCATCGAGCACGACGTCACAGACGGACCGCAGCCCCGGCGCCGGGACCGCCGCAATGACGAGGCGGGCCGCGTTCTCGAGCAGCAGGCCGGTGGGCGTGCCGTCGGGATCCCGCACGATCCGGCCGCCGTCCGGATCCGGCGTGTCGGCCCCGATGCCGGCCCGTTCGAGGGCCGGCGAGCTGGCCCAGAGCGCATGCATGTCATGGCTCTGCAGCGCGACGGCCCGACCCGGAGCCGCCTGATCGAGGAGCGTCCGGTGCGGCGCCTCGTCGCGCCAGCGGTGCGGGTTCCAGCCGTGTCCCCGAAGCCACTCGTCCGGGCCGCGGCCAGCGGCCGCGCGTGCGACTTCGGCCGCGGCGGCGGCCGGGGACTCCGCGGCGGTGAGATCCACGGCGCGGCGCGCGAGGGCCCACTCGGTCAGGTGAATGTGCGCGTCGCAGAGGCCGGGCGTGATAACGGTGCCGGGAAGCTCGATGGACTCAGCGTCGGGGTGCGCCCTGCGGAGGGCGTCCGCAGGACCGACCGCACCGACGCGATCGTTCTCGATCAGGACGGCCTGAGCGGCGTCCGTGGCCGGCATGCCCGGCGCGTGGACCCGATCGGCGATGACGAGCAGGCGACGTCGCTCGGACACCCGGTGCATCGGAGGGGCGCGGTGGTAGCCGCGCGCGGAAACCCATACGTTACGCGTAACGTGTCGCACGACGTATGCGCGACGCGGGCTCATCCTACCGGTTGCCGGTGCCCGACGCAAACGTCGCGCGCGGAAACGGGCTGGAGGGTCGAGGCGGAACGGGAGGCGTCCGCGGCGTCGGGTAGCCGGGAGGAAGGGTGACATACGTCGAGAGCGTCCGGGAACTGGCCGCCGTCACGCGCGCCGTCCAAGGCGCCGAGCTCATTGCCATCGACACGGAAGCGGCGGGTTACCATCGCTACCACGACCGCGTGTGTCTGTTGCAACTGTCGACTCGCGAAGACACGTACGTGATCGACACGCTGGCCGTGCGCGAGCTCGACCCGCTCGCCATCGTCTTCGAAGATCCCGGCGTCGAGGTGGTGATCCACGACGCCGACTACGACCTTCGCCTTCTCGGCCGCGATCACGGCTTGCGCGTCGCGCAACTCTTCGACACGAAGATCGCGGCACAATTCGTCGGTGAGCCGGCCATCGGGCTCGCCAACCTCGTCGAAAAGCACCTCGGCGTTCGCCTCGACAAGAAGTTTCAGCGCGCCGACTGGGCGCACCGGCCGCTCTCGCGCGAACAGCTCGCGTATGCCGCGGAAGACACACGCCACCTGCCCAACCTGCGCGACCGCATGCGCGCGACGCTCGAAGAGCTGGGCCGGCTCGGCTGGGCAGAAGAAGAGTTCCGGCTGCGCGAAGACATGCCCACGGCCGTCGATGCAGAGGATCCGGACCCGTGGCTTCGCTTGAAGAACACGCGCGATCTGACCCCGCGCCAGCTCGCCGCGCTCCGCGAGTTGCATGAGTGGCGGGAGCGCGCGGCGGAAGAGAAGGACGTCGCTCCCTTCCGCGTGCTCGGCAACGATGCACTCGTCGCGGTGGCGCGGGCCCTGCCGGGCAGTGCGGCGGCGCTCGCCCGCATCCCCGGCCTCGCGGCCTCGGTCCAGGCGAGACGAGGCGAGGCGTTGCTGGGCGCGATCGAGCAGGCCAAGGCATTGTCGGACAAACAGTTGCCACGTCGACCCCCGTCCCGGCGGCGGCCCCCGCCGGACCCCGACTTCGAGCAACTCGTGGATCGGCTGAAAGCCGTTCGGGATCGCGTCGCCGACGCGCTCGGCATCGACCGCGGATTCCTGATGCCGCGCCAACAGTTGGAGGGAATCGCGCGGAGCCGGCCCGCGACGCTGGAGGAGCTGGCGGCGCTGCCGGACACGCGGCGCTGGCAGGTCGAAGCGCTCGGCGAGCGGCTGCTCGCCGAGCTCGTGGCACGGTGAGCCGGCGGGCCTACGTCGGGGTCCAGGGATCGAAGCCGAACGTCAGGTAGTCGTTGGCTTTGGCGTCGATCGCGTCGGCGGCCTGCTCGATGGCGCGGAGTGTTTCCTCGTTCTCTCCGGAGCCGCGGGCCGCGGCCAGGATCGAGCCGAGCAACGGCTTGATCTCCTTCGGGCGAAGCAGGACGTACGCGCGCGGATTCCCCTCACCGCCGCGCGCGCCGATGACGAGATCGACGAGGTCGGTCTCCTGCGAGATCTTCCAGACGTCGCCCGTCTTCTTGAGCAACTTGTCGGCGACTTTCACGTCGGAGTGGAGGGCGCGGACCATTTTCTGCGCTTCGCGGTCGCCGGTTTGCGAGCGCTGGCGCGAGAGGCGGCGACCGAGCGGTTCGGCGCCCTCATCATCGAGCTTCTCCACCGCGGTACCGAGGACCTCGCCGACGTAGGCGTAGATGCCCAGGACGAGGGGAACCGGGTCGAGCACAATGCGCATGGAACGGCCTCCGATTTCGCCGTGGTTGACTTGCCAGTACCGGGCTGGCGAGTCAGTTTCGCAGCCGGCAAAAGCGGACCCAAGGATGTCGTGCCGGGTGAAATGCGTCAAATGAGCGGGGGCGACGAATGAGGCGGACGATCGGTGGACGGGGCACGGCCGCGCTCCTTCTGGTGGGTGCGGTGCTGGGCTGCCGCGACGTCGGTTTGCAGGGCAACATCCCGCTCCAGGAGGCGGAAAACCGGCAATATCGGTACGCGACGTACGAAATGACCGAAGCAGCCGGCCACGGCGCGAACGTCGTCCGGTTCGACGCCCGAAACTGGATGGCGAGCGCGGTCCTGGAGAGGATTCCGGAGCGGTTGCTTCGACCGGTCGGGGATGCGGACGGGACGCCGGTGTTCGCCCCGGTCTGGACGGAACCGCCATACGCGAGCATCTACGCGCCCGCCGATCGAGGGCTTTGGCACACGCTCCGGCCCATTCCCTGAGGGACGCGAGATCCAAGCTGGGCCGGGGCGCCCGTCGTCGGACGGGCGCCCCGATCGTTTTCTTGTCAGTGCGCGGGGCCAACCGGCGGGCGTGGATGCGCATCTAAGTTG
>JBFJPA010000470.1:0-3693 GCA_041617355.1 Longimicrobiales bacterium | reverse complement strand
GTCCCCGGGGGTCAGCGCCGAGCGACGGATCCCCAGCCCCGCGGCCACGGCGGAATGCCGGAACTCGAACGGCTCGACGATCCGTTCCTCGAACGCCCGGCGGACCACCCCTCGACTTCGCACTGCTGCCGGCGCCAGGGCAGCCCGCGGAGCAGGAGCGGAATCGCGACGCGCGCGAGGGCCGCGGCTCGCTGACAGCCGCCGTGCAGCGCCGCCTCGAAGCGGCCGGCATCGTCCGCCAGCAGAATGCCGCGCTGCCAGCCTCGAAGGTGGCCGCGTTCGGCGTCGTCGCCGCGGATCGCGCAGACCCTGACTTCAACACCGAATCGTACGGCCATTTCGCAGAGAACCCGTTCCTCGCGCCCGCGCACAACCCGCTCTCCACCTTCTCGATCGATGTGGACCGCGCGTCGTACGCGAACATCCGCCGCTTCATCGAGCAGGGCCAGCGCCCGCCCATCGACGCGGTGCGCATCGAGGAGATGATCAACTACTTCGCCTACGATCACGTCGGCCCGCGCGGCGACGCGCCGTTCGCGATCACGACCGAACTGGCCGCTGCGCCGTGGGCGCCGAACCACCATCTGCTGCGGATCGGGTTGCAGGCTCCGCGCATCGATCTGGAGGACATGCCACCGAGCAACCTGGTCTTCCTGCTCGACGTGTCCGGCTCCATGCAGTCGCCCGACAAGCTGCCGCTGCTCAAGCAGGCTTTCGGCCTGCTCGTCGACCAGCTGCGCGAGGATGACCGCGTCGCCATCGTCGTGTACGCCGGCGCCGCAGGCCTGGTCCTGCCCTCGACGACGGGCGACCGCAAGGACCTCATCATGGACGCGATCCACGCCCTAGAGGCCGGCGGCAGCACGGCGGGCGGTGCCGGGCTCCGGCTCGCCTACAACGTCGCACGCGAGAACTTCCGGCCACGCGGCAACAACCGCGTCATCCTCGCGACCGACGGCGACTTCAATGTCGGCGAGTCGAGCGATGGCGCGATGATCCGGCTCATCGAGGAAGAGCGGAAGTCGGGCGTGTTCCTGACCGTGCTCGGCTTCGGGACGGGCAACATCAAGGACTCGAAGATGGAGGCGATCGCCGATCACGGGAACGGCAATTACGCTTACATCGACAACCTGATGGAAGCTCGGAAGACATTGGTTCATGAGATGGGCGGTACGCTCGTGGCCGTAGCGAAGGACGTGAAGATCCAGGTCGAGTTCAACCCGGACCGTGTGCAGGCCTACCGGCTCATCGGCTACGAGAACCGGCTGCTTGCCGCCGAGGACTTCAACGACGATACGAAGGACGCCGGCGAAATGGGCGCTGGCCACACCGTCACCGCGCTGTACGAGATCGTGCCGGTCGGCGTCGACACCGACGTCACGATCCGCGGCACCGATTCGCTGCGCTACACGCGGCCTGCCGCGCGCACCGGTTCGGGCCGGGGCGAGCTGGGCTTCGTCAAGCTTCGCTACAAGCAGCCGGACGGCGACACGAGCCGGCTGCTCGAGCGGGCCGTCCCGTTCCGCGTGACTCGGGCCTCCACGGACTTCACGTTCGCCAGCGCCGTCGCGGCGTTCGGCATGATCCTGCGCGAGTCCGAGCACCGGGGGGAGGCCACGCTCGACCAGGTCCTCGCACTGGCGAAGGACGCCATGGGCGAGGACGCGGAGGGCTACCGCGCAGAGTTCGTGCGGCTCGTCGAGCGGGTCAGGGGTCTGCACAGCATCGCCGCGCGATAAGCCATCGAACGCCCGTGGCCACGTGACCCTTGTCGGCGGGCGCTCCGCGTTGCACCCTTCAGCCCCCGGGCCTGACGATGGTGCGACGAGCCCGCTCGCACCCGGGCCGGGACCACCCCCGCGGAGAACCCGAGCATGACTGGCAGAATCGTATTCGTGATGGCCGCGACGCTGATGCTGGCGGCGGCCTGTGAGCGATCGTCCGAGGCCGCGGCCGAACGGATGATCGAGGACGCGTTGAAGGCCGAGGGCGCGGACGCCGACGTCGAGTTCACCGCCGATGGCGCGACCATCTCGGTGCAGGATGAGCATGGCCGGACCGCCGTGCAGGCCGGCCAGGATCTCGCGCTGCCCGAGGCCTTCCCCAAGGACATGCCGGTCTTCCCGGACGCGAAGGTCACCTACACGGTGCACAACGAGACCGAGGGTATGGCAACGACGTTCTCTGCCGGCGAGGCGGCAGAGAAGGTTTACGCGTTCTACGTCGAGCGCCTCAAACAGCAGGGCTGGTCGATCGACCAGGAGATGAAGTCGGGCGGCCTCTTCATCCTGCACGCGACGAAGGATGACCGCGAGACGGCGATCTCGATCTCGAGCGACGACGCCGGGAGCACGATCCAGATCGTTGTTCAGGACGAAGGCTGACGGATCCCGACGCGCCCCGATGGGCGGTCGAACCGGCCGCGGGCCCATTCACGCCGGGCCCGCGGCCGGCCGATCATCATGACGTGGGCGTGCCCGCGGGCGGACCGTGCCGGTAATGACCCGTCCCGCGTGCGTTTCGCGCCTTCGTACGACCGGCAGCACCGCATGACCCCCTGAGCAGCGAAGAGCGAACCATGGTCGAAGCGCCGACGCTCCGGACCCGTAGACGGGCAGGTCTCACGCTCGCCACGGCCATCGCCCTTCTGACGATGGCCTGCGACAAGTCGACCACGGACCCGGGCCCGCCCGCGGCCACGTGTCAGGTCACGGCGGTGTCCGTCACGTCGGGCGGCGCGTCCGTGGCCGTCGGCAGGACCATCGCGCTGACGGCCACCGTCACGCAGACGGGCTGCGCCTCCTTCACGGTGGTGTGGGCCAGCAGCGATGAGAGCGTCGCGCGCGTCGATGCGTCGGGCATCGTGACCGGCGTGAAAGTCGGCGCGGCCACGATCACGGCCACGGTCAACACGGTCGCCGGCCAGTTTGCGTTGTCCGTCACGCCGGCCCCGCTCGAGTTCGAAGCGGGCCGTGCGATCGTCACGGGCACCGGCGACGTGCCCGGCGGTGACATCGCGGCCGTCTGGGCGCTGGACGCGAGCAACGTGTTCGTCGCGTCCGGCAGTTCTGTTTTCCGCTACGACGGCACACGCTGGACCCGTATCAAGACCGGCACCCTGCTGGTGAACGGGCTCTGGGGGATCGGGTCTTCGAACGTCTTCGCCGTCAGCGACAACACGCGCATCGAGCGCTGGGACGGCAACGCCTGGACGCTGCAGACGACGCCCGGCAACATCCGGCTCAATGCCGTGTCCGGCGTCTCGTTCAACTTCGCCATCGCGGTGGGCGCGGGCGGCACGATCCTCCGTTTCGACGGGACCAGCTGGACCGCCATGAACTCGGGAACGACGCAGGACCTGTTCGCGGTCCATGTGCTGGCGTCCGACCTGGCCTTCGCCGTCGGCGCGAATGGCACGATCCTGCGCTTCAACGGCACGAACTGGAGTGCGCAGGCGCAGCTGACGAATTCCACACTGCGCGGCGTGTGGGCCGCCGCCTCGAACGACGTGTGGGCTGTCGGCGGGTTCGGTGAGACGTACCGCTTCAACGGCGTCAACTGGACGCAGGGGCCGGCTCTCGGCATTGAGATCCTGCGCGGGATCTGGGGTGACGGACCCAACGATATCTACGTGGTCGGCATCAACGGATTCGCCGCGCGCTGGAACGGCGCCGCGTGGACGACGTTGGACCC
>JBFJPA010000469.1:0-3695 GCA_041617355.1 Longimicrobiales bacterium | reverse complement strand
GGCAGAACCGGATTCGCCGGCGCAGTGGCCACTCGATGCGCCGAGCCTCGTCGTGTACGGGCTGGACTCACCGACGTCGGAGGCGGCGTGGCGAGCCGCGCGTGCGGCCGGTGCCGTGAGCGTGTCCTGGTTGCAGGGTGGCCTTGCCGGCTGGGTGCTGCACGTGCTCGAGCCGGCCCTGCCGCCGCCGCAAACCGCGGCGGACTCCGCCGCAAACCGACGCGTCGCCGAGCTGAGCCGCTACTTCGGTGGCCGCGCTCGCCTTGCGCGCCCGGGCGAAGTCATCGCCGACTCGGTGAGGGACGCCGCTGCCGTCGTGCGCAACGCGGGGCGCAGGGGTTGCGGGCCGGGCTTCGAATGATCGCCGCCGAGCCTCGACGCAATTCGGTTGCGACACGATTGGTCGACCTGCGCCAGTCGGAGTTCGACCGGCTCGACGCGGCCGGACATGCCTACCTCGACTACACCGGCTCGGGCCTGTACGCGCGCTCGCAGATCGAGGCGCACCACGCTCGGCTGCTCCACGGCTTGTTCGGCAATCCGCACTCCGAGAATTCGCCGTCCCGGCAGAGCACGGCTTCCATGGAGCGTGCACGACGCCGCGTTCTCACTTTTTTTCATGCCGATCCGGCGCACTACGACGTGTGCTTCACGGCGAACGCAAGCGCGGCTCTGCGCGTGGTCGGCGAGGCGTTCCCGTTCGGTCCCCGCTCTCCGCTCGTTTTGACCGCCGACAACCATAACTCCGTGCACGGCATCCGCTGTTTTGCGGAGCGTGCCGGCGCCACCGTTCGGTATGTGCCGGCGACCGGGCCGGAGCTGCGTGCGAACGCGCAGCCCTGGCTCGACACCGACGTCGCGGGCGGCCTTTTCGCATTTCCAGCGCAGTCCAACTTCTCGGGCGTCCGTCATCCGCTCGGCTGGATCGAGCCCGCGCGAGAGCACGGATTCCGCGTGTTGCTCGATGCCGCCGCGTACGTGCCGACCAGTCCGCTCCGGCTCGACCGCGTCGCGCCCGACTTCGTCTGCGTCTCGTTCTACAAAATGTTCGGCTTCCCGACCGGCGTTGGCGCGCTCATCGTCCGCCATGACGCCCTGGCCGAGCTGCGCCGGCCGTGGTTCGCCGGCGGCACCGTCGACTGGGTCTCGACGCAGTTCGGCGCGTACAGGCCGCGCGCGGATGTCGGAGCGTTCGAAGACGGTACACCGAACTTCCTCGCCTTCGATGCCGTCATCGACGGTCTCGATCTGCTCGACTGCATTGGCATGGATGCGATCGCCGCACACGTGGACCGACTCACCCGCTACCTGCTGACACGACTGATCGGGCTGCGGCACGACGACGCGTCTGCCATCGTCACCGTTTACGGTCCGCGCAACACGGACGCACGCGGCGGCACCATCGCCTTCAACGTCCGGGACGCAGGCGGCGCCACGGTTCCTTTCGATCGCGTCGTCGCGGACGCGGCGAAGCAGGGTGTGTCGCTCCGCGGCGGCTGTTTCTGCAACCCGGGCGCGGCCGAGGCGGCCTTCGCCCTGTCCGCGGAGCGCAGCCAACGCGTGCTGACCGAGCTGGCCGACAACTTCAGCATTCCCGCCTTCACCGACCGGATGGGCACTCCCGTCGGCGCCGTGCGCGCGTCGCTCGGTGCGCCGACCACGACGGGCGACATCGACCGACTCGTCGTTCTTCTCTCGACTTACCGGAACCGGACCCTAACATCCTGAACCTCGATCTCGGCGTCGATTGGACCCTGCGCGCGGCGGACGGTACGTTCGCACGTGGACGGAGCCGCTCGGCCGTTTCGGGGTCGAGTGGAGAACCGATCCTCGAGCCAGGAGGGATGGATGTCGATCGCGAAAGTCACGGAAATCACGGCCTCTTCGAAGAAGAGCTTTGATGATGCGGTCAAGACGGGCATCGCACGCGCCAGCAAGACACTCGACCAGATTCAGGGCGCGTGGATCAAGGAGATGAAGGTGCGGTGCGACGGCGAGAACATCGTGGAGTATCGTGTCACGATGAAAGTGACCTTCATACTCAAGGGCTGATCGTCAATAGACGTACCAGGCCTCGATCCTGCGCACGGCGGGCAAACGTGCGAGGCGAGCCAGTACATCGCGCCAGCCCGGCTGGCGCGTGTTGCCGATGGCGAGCACTTCACCAGTGCGGCAGCCCGCGTCCGCCGGCGCCGGCTCGAAGCGCAACGTCGAGTCGACGGCCATCGCCCGGTCGCGGTCCGCACCCGAGTCCGGCAGGCACAGCGCATAGACGCGGGGCCGCCGGTCCTCGCGCGGACCGTACAGGCCTTCGTCATCGAGCTGCGCGAGGTCGAAGCCGATGCGGCCAAACGCCGGGTCGGGCTCGGGCCAGGCGACGATGGCGAGGGCGAGCAGGCCGGCAGACAGCAGTGTCACCATGATCAGGCGAAAGCCGCCAGGCCGGTTCGGTCGGGGTGGTGTCGGGTCGTCCATGGGCCCCAACCTCGGGAACGGGCGCGGACGTGGCAATCTCCACCGCCGGGACGGCGGCGTTGGCCGGGTACGTGCCCCTCGTTGCGACGGACCCCATCGCCTTAGTTTCGTCTCGCCCGCGCACTCCGGTGCGCCGCGGACCCAGCGACCTCTTCCGGAGCTCCCGCATGCGCGCTCGTCCCGCGGTTCTCACGGCCCTGTTCGGCTTGCCGTTCGTCGTACTCGGCTTGCTGGCGAGTCGCTCGCCCGCCCAACCGACAGCGGCAGGCTTCCAGACTCAGCAGCGTCCGGCGCCGCTCCGCATCGCGGTGCGCTTCCCGGCCGAGCGATCGGCGCAGCCGCTCGACGGCCGGCTGATCCTGATGTTGTCGAGTGATTCGGCGGCCGAGCCGCGTTTCCAGATCAGCGACGGACCGGACGCACAGCTCGTGTTCGGCATCGACGTGGACGGCTGGAGGCCGGGCACCGACGCCATCTTTTCCGACACCGTCTTCGGCTTCCCCATCGCGAGCCTGGCGAACGTGCCCGCCGGACGGTACCGCGTCCAGGCCCTCCTCAATCGATACGAGACGTTCACACTGGCCACGGGCCACACGGTCAAGCTGCCGCCCGACCGGGGTGAGGGTCAGCAGTGGAATCGGAAGCCGGGCAACCTGTACAGCACGCCGCGCTGGATCGACATCGACCCCTCGCGCAACACGACGCTGCGCGTCGAGCTGGACCGCGAGATTCCGCCGATTCCCGATCCACCCGAGACCGAGTGGGTGAAACACGTGCGGATCCCGTCGGAGCGACTCACACGCTTCTACGGCAAGCCCATGCACCTGGGCGCACACGTCTTGCTGCCGGCCGGCTTCAACGAGCATCCCGAGGCGAGGTATCCGCTCGTCGTCAATCATGGCCACTTCCCGTACGACTTCGGCGGCTTCCGCACGACACCGGCCGATACGACGGAGCCGTGCGTCTATTCCTCGCGATTCCAGCTCGATTGCTACAATCACGTGCAGCAGGATTACGCGTACCGATTCTACCGCGATTGGATCTCGCCGCAGTTCCCGCGTGTGTTGCTCATCGAGGTCCAGCACCCGACGCCCTACTACGACGACTCGTACGCCGTGAACTCGGCGAGTCAGGGACCGTGGGGCGATGCCATCATGTACGAGCTGATCCCGGAGATCGAGCGCCGCTTCCGTGGTATCGGCCAGGGCTGGGCGCGCTTC